>CAZUJD010000043.1:0-15732 GCA_964620025.1 uncultured Ramlibacter sp.
CTTGCCGTTGATCTTGAACTGGTGCATGTAGACCTCTTCGTCAAACAGGTCCATAACCGGCTGCACCATGCGCGGGTGCCGGCCCAGTTTGGCAAACGGCTTGCTGTACATGTGGGCGCCAAAATTCGTGCGGACCGCATCCTTGCCCTTTTCGCGCACGTTGTAGGCTTCGCGGCGGCTGTAGAGCTCGGGCACGGCATCAGTCAAAGTAGCGGTTTCTTCGGGTGAGAAGTGGCCGGGAAAGAACAGGTAACCTTCGCGGTCGAACTGCTCCAGCTGGGCGGGGGTGAGCTTCATGGCGTGTCTCCTTGGTGGGTTTTCAGGACCTGGGTGAGTTGCAGAGCAAGGTTGTCGCCCGCATGATGGCTGTGCCTTTCGATCAGGCACGCAGCCCGGTCGCAGTCTCCTGCGGCAATGGCCAGCGCGATGGCTTCATGTTCGTCCCAGACAGTCTCGCGCTGACGGGACTGCTGCAGCACTGCCCCCATCACGCGGCGCAGGTGAACCCAGTGCTGGTGCGCGATCTGTCCAATCAGCGGATTGCCGGATGCCGCATAGATGGCTTCATGAAAAGCCATGTCGGCGTCGATCATGGCCTTGACATTGCGTCCGGCGGCGGCCTTGCGGCCCTGGGTGATCAGCCGCGGATCAATCTGCAGGCGCCGCTGCGCAGCCAACCGGGCCGCCAGCGCATCCAGGGCACTGCGGACCTGGTAAACGTGCAGCATCCAGTCCACCTCCAGCGGCGCGACGAGCAGGCCGCGGCCGGGTGCATCGTGCACGAGGCCGTCCTTCTTCAGCAGGCGCAGGGCCTGCAGCACCGGTTGCCGTGACACGGCCAGCTGATCGGCAATGTCTTCCTGCGTGATGCGCTGGCCGGGCGCGAGCGAGCCTTCGCTGATGGCGTCCAGCAAGGCACGGTACACCTGGTCCACCAGATCCGGCGCGGCTTCAAGCTTGAGGAGATGGGCAGGCATGCTGATTGAATGAACTCTGTATACAGAATACGATGAATGGCCGGATTGGCCCTCCGGACTTACCCGGGGCCCGGCTGTGCGAACATTCCGGGTCAATCCACTGAAAGTTGCCCATGGCCTCCTATGACACCGCCTGGCTGGACCGCATGTACAACAACCGCGCGCTGGTGCCTGACCACGGCGCGTACTTCAGCCGCTGGGCAGCGGATTCCGCTGCCGTGCGCGGCACACAGCCCTGTACGCTGGACGTGCCCTATGGCACCGGCCCCAACGAGACGCTGGACATCTTCCCGGCGGCCGACGCGAACGCGCCTGTGCTGGTGTTCATCCATGGCGGCTACTGGCGGTCGCTGGACAAGTCCGATCATTCCTTCGTGGCACCGCCGCTCGTGCATGCGGGCGCCTGCGTCGTGGTGCCCAATTACGCGCTGTGTCCTGCAGTGACCGTCCCTCAGATCGTCATGCAGATGGTGCAGGCGCTGTTGTGGGTGCATGCCCACATCGCCCGCTTTGGCGGAGATCCGCGGCGCATCACCGTGGCTGGGCATTCCGCCGGCGGCCACCTGGCCGCCATGCTGCTGGCTTGCCGGTGGCCTTCGCTGGGCGCCGGGCTGCCGCCCGGGCTGGTGCGCAACGCGCTGTCGATCTCCGGGCTGTACGACCTGGAACCCCTCATGCACACACCCTTCCTGCAGCCGTCGCTGCAGCTGACGCCGCAGGATGCGCTGCGCGCCAGCCCGGCCTGCATGGCTGCGCCGCGGCGCGGCCTGCTCTACACGGTGGCGGGCGGAGATGAAAGTGCTGAATTCCTGCGCCACAATGAGCTGATCCGGCAGTCCTGGGGCAAGCGGGTGGTGCCGGTGTGCGAGGCACTGCCGCGCCTGAACCACTTCAGCGTGCTGGACGCGCTGGCCCAGCCGGGCCAGCGCCTGCATGGGCTGGCGCTTCGGTTGTTGCACTGATGCCGGGGTCGGGGCGCCTGCTGTCACGCTGTGCCGCAGGCATGCTGCTGGTGTGGCTGGCCGCCTGTGGCGGCAGCAATGAGCCACCAGCCATGCCGGTGCCCGATGTGGTTCCTCCTGGCGTGATCACGCCTGAATCCGTCCCAGTACCGGCGCTCCCCGGGGAAGTGCCTCCCGATACGACAGTCTCGGGAAGCTCAGCAGGGTGCAGCGATGCCGTTTTGCGTTCCAGTTTGCACACGTACATGCAGGAGCACTACTTCTGGAACGAACCGTTGCGCCCGCCCCTGGACACGGCGACCGACCTGACCAGCTATTTCCGATCCATGCTGAACCTGCCCGTGGACCGATACAGTTACCTCCAGCAGGCCGATGCATACGAGCAGCAGTTTGCAGAGGGCACACGCACGGGTTATGGCTACACCCTGGTATGGGCGGACATTTTGCAGACGCAGCTGCGGGTGCGTCATGTGGAGCCACGCAGTCCGGTGGCTGCCGCCGGTCTGCGTCGCGGGGACCGGATCCTGGGCATAGACGGGCTGGCACCGAGGGCAATTGCCCAGGGCGCTCTGCCTGTCGTGACGGTGCCGGGCATATTGCGGCGCTTTGTCGTGCAGGGCACTGACGGACAACAGCGCGAGTTCACTGCCGTGTCGGCCAATTTCCGGTTGTCCTCCGTTGCCCAGACCCGGGTGATGGACGTGCCGATGCCCCAGGGCACGGCCAAGGTGGCCTATATGGCCTATCACGAATTCATCATTCCCAGCGAATCCGATCTGGACCGTGCTTTCACGCAGTTCAACGCTGCGGGTGCGACGGAGCTGGTGCTGGACCTGCGCTACAACGGCGGCGGCAGTGTGGTGCTGGCACGAGGTCTGGCCAGCATGATTGGAGGCCCCCGAATTGAGGGCAAGGCGTTTGCCGATATCCGGTTCAACAGCCGCAATGCCGATCGCAATTTCGTGATGCCCCTGACCACCAATATCGGCCTGCTGCCCGGCCCAGTGCTCAAGGGTCTGACGCGCGTATTCGTGATTACCTCATCGTCCACGGCATCGGCCAGTGAACTGGTCATCAATGGGCTGCGCCCCTTCATGCCCGTGGTGCTGGTGGGCAACACGACATTCGGCAAACCCTATGGTTTCCAGCCCCGCACAGCATGCGGCCAGACAGTCAGTGCCGTCAATTTCGAAACCCTCAACGCACTCGGTCAGGGGCGCTACACATCAGGCTTTGTGCCGGAGTGCCAGGTGCCGGATGACCTGGACCGTGAGCTGGGAGACCCCGCCGAAGCCCGGCTGGCCGCAGCCCTGCACTACATGCGCTCAGGGACCTGCCCACAGCCCCCATCCGGGGCTTTGGCCCGCCTTGTTCCGCAGCCACCGCCAGTACCGATGGGCGAGTCGCCTGTGCCACAGATGTGGCTTCAGTGAACTACATCAGCAGGTGCTCACCGGCGTTGTCGCCGCCCAGGATCACGTAGTTCACCTTGCGGATGTCCATCAGCCGGGTGCCGCCTGCGTAGCTGATGGATGACTGCACGTCTTCCTCCATCTCCCGCAGCGTGTCGGCCAGCTTGCCCTTGATGGGCTCCAGGATGCGCTTGCCTTCCACGTGCTTGTATTCGCCCTTGTTGAAGTCACTGGCAGAGCCGTAGTATTCCTTGAACAGCTCGCCGTCAACCTCCACCGTCTTGCCCGGTGATTCCTCGTGCCCTGCAAACAGGGAACCAATCATCACCATGGTGGCGCCAAAACGCACGCTCTTGGCGATGTCGCCGTGGCTGCGGATGCCGCCGTCGGCAATGATGGGCTTGGTGGCCACGCGCGCGCACCACTTGAGCGCGCTGAGCTGCCAGCCACCCGTGCCGAAGCCGGTCTTGAGTTTGGTGATGCACACTTTGCCGGGGCCCACCCCGACCTTGGTGGCATCGGCGCCCCAGTTTTCAAGGTCGATGACCGCTTCTGGCGTGGCCACGTTGCCTGCGATCACAAAGGCCTGCGGCAATTTCTGCTTCAGGTAGCCGATCATGTTCTTCACACTGTCGGCATGGCCGTGGGCGATGTCGATGGTGATGTACTCCGGTGTCAGGCCCTGGGCCACCAGCTGGTCCACGGTGTCGTAGTCGGGCTTCTTGACACCCAGAGAGATGGACGCGAACACGCCTTTGGCATGCATGTCCCTGACGAATTTCACGTTGTCCAGGTCAAAGCGGTGCATGACGTAGAAGTAGCCCGATTGCGCCATCCAGGTGCAGATGGTTTCGTCCACCACTGTCTTCATGTTGGCCGGAACCACCGGGATGCGGAACGTGCGCCCGCCCAGCGTCACGCCGGCGTCACATTCGGAACGGCTTTCCACGCGGCATTTGCGGGGCAGCAGCAGGACGTTGTCGTAGTCAAAAATTTCCATTTGAAACCAGGCTCCAGAAAACTGTTTGTTGAACAGGGAGAGCGCTTGGCTTGGCCGGTTTTGTCGCGCGGCGCAACAAAAAACCGGGCGCAAGAAACTTGGGCCCGGTGGCTGATTCTACGGCCTTCAGCGTGCAGCGTCACATACCGATTGCGCTATGCCGTGTATACGGCCTTTCGCATCTTCCACCCAGCCGACGACACGCAGACGGCTGGCCTGGGCGCCTTGGGCGATCAGCATGGGCCGGCTTTCCAGCATGCGGGCCGGCGTTCTGGGGGCATGCCAGGGCACCTGGAGCAGGTTGCGTACCAGATTGCGCTCCACCGCCGTGCCTTCTGTGCCCACCGGAATGGTTTCCACCAGGGCCAGCCAGGCTGTCCAGGTGCCGCGCGCCGCAGGCTTCATCTCGATCGAAGTGCCGATGTAGTCGTTGAACGGCATGCCGTGGGCCACGCGCAGCGCCCTTTGGCCAGTGGCGCGCACGACCCCCTGATCGGCCTGGGGCGGCACCTGGCGCCCCAGCGCCTGCAACCGGTACTGGCTGTCGCGCGTGGCGGCGGCTGACAGCGGTGCGTCATCGCCACGGCTGCCGGGCACGATCCAGTCCAGCGCCACCTCTCCGCGCCCGGCCACGGGGGCGCGGGGGTCAGACCAGCACGAGGCGCAGTCGGCGTTGATGAAGCGTTCCCGCAGGGCCACGGGGCGCGGCTGACCGTCGCTGGAGCAGGACGATTGGGCCTGCACGGCCAGTGGCGCCGCCAGCAGGGCAAGAAGGACGGCCGGCAGGGCCACCGTCAGCAGGGTTTTTGTCATTCGGTCGAGTTCCTACAATGGCTGGATGTTCCCAGAAGTCGCTGCATCGTCCCCACTCTTACACAATCTCAATCCCGAGCAGCGTGCTGCGGTTGAATTGCCCAATGAACACGCGCTGATCCTGGCAGGCGCCGGTTCAGGCAAGACACGGGTGTTGACCACCCGCATTGCCTGGCTGCTGCAAACCGGCGAAGTCACGCCCGGCGGCCTGCTGGCCGTGACCTTCACCAACAAGGCCGCCAGGGAGATGATGACCCGGCTGTCGGCCATGCTGCCCGTCAATGTGCGCGGCATGTGGATCGGCACCTTCCACGGCCTGTGCAACCGGTTCCTGCGGGCCCACAGCAAGCTGGCCAACCTGCCGCAGAGCTTCCAGATCCTGGACACGCAGGACCAGCTGAGCGCCATCAAGCGCCTGATGAAGCAGCATGGTGTGGATGAAGAGCGCTTTCCGGCCAAGCAGACCCAATGGTTCATCGCCGGTGCCAAGGAGGACGGCCTGCGTCCCAACATGGTGGAAGCGCGCGACGAGGAAACCCGCCGCAAGGTCGAGATCTACCAGCTCTATGAAGACCAGTGCCAGCGCGAAGGCGTGGTGGACTTTGGCGAGCTGATGCTGCGCAGCTATGAGCTGCTGCGTGACAACGACCCGGTGCGCGAGCACTACCAGCGGCGTTTCCGGCACATCCTGATTGATGAGTTCCAGGACACCAACAAGCTCCAGTACGCCTGGATCAAGATGCTGGCCGGACCGCACAGCTCCGTGGTGGCCGTGGGTGATGACGACCAGAGCATCTATGCCTTTCGTGGCGCGCGCGTGGGCAACATGGCGGATTTCGTGCGCGAGTTCAATGTGCGCCACCAGATCAAGCTGGAGCAGAACTACCGCAGCTACAGCAACATTCTGGATTCGGCCAACCAGCTCATCAGCCACAACAAGAGCCGCCTGGGCAAGAACCTGCGCACCGACCAGGGCCCCGGCGAGCCCGTGCGCGTGTACGAGGCAACCAGCGACTTTGCCGAGGCCCAGTGGATGGTGGAGGAAATGCGCCACCTGGTGCGAGACAGCGGCACCGAGCCCGGCTTCAGGCGCAGCGAGATCGCCGTGCTCTACCGCAGCAACGCCCAAAGCCGCGTGATCGAAACCGCACTGTTCAACGCTGCCGTGCCCTACCGGGTGTACGGCGGCCTGCGGTTTTTCGAGCGTGCGGAAATCAAGCATGCGCTGGCCTACCTGCGCCTGCTGGAGAACCCGCACGACGACACCTCGTTCCTGCGCGTCGTCAACTTCCCGCCGCGCGGCATCGGCGCCCGCAGCATCGAGCAGCTGCAGGACGCTGCGCGCGCCGCGGGCTGTTCGCTGCATGACGCCGTCAGCGCCACCACGGGCAAGGCCGGCGCCAACCTCGGCGGCTTTGTGGCGAAGCTGGACGTGCTGCGCGAACAGACGCAGCAGATGACCCTGCGCGACATCATCGAGATGGTCCTGCAGCACAGCGGGTTGATCGAACACTACAAGGCCGAGCGCGAAGGTGCCGACCGGGTGGAAAACCTGGAAGAACTGGTCAACGCAGCCGAGAGCTTCGTGATGCAGGAGGGTTTCGGCCGGGACGCGGTGGCGCTGCCGGTGGACGAGCTGGGCGCAGGGCTGTCGCAGTCGCCGGTCAGCCAGGGCCTGGACCCCAACACAACGACAACGCCGCCCGACCTGGTGGCGCCCGACACCGGCGAAACCCTGTCACCGCTGGCCGCTTTCCTGACCCATGCGGCGCTGGAGGCGGGGGACAACCAGGCCCAGGCCGGACAGGACGCCATCCAGCTCATGACGGTGCACTCTGCCAAGGGGCTGGAATTTGACTGCGTGTTCATCACCGGCATGGAAGAGGGCCTGTTCCCCCACGAAAACTCCATGAACGACTACGAGGGACTGGAGGAGGAGCGCCGACTGATGTACGTGGCCATCACCCGTGCGCGCAAACGCCTGTACCTGAGCCATTCACAGACGCGCATGCTGCACGGCCAGACCCGCTACAACATCAAGAGCCGATTCTTTGAGGAACTGCCGGAACAGGCCCTCAAATGGATCACGCCCAAGAACCAGGGCTTCAGCTCGGGCATGGGGTTTGGCGGTGGCAGTGGAGGCGGTTACGGCCAGGGCAACCGCTACGGGTCCAGCAGCTTCGGCCGGGAGGCCGCGTCATTTGCCAGTCCGCCCGTGCCGGCCCAGAAGGCTGCACCATCGCACGGTCTGCGATCGGGCATGCAGGTGTTCCACACCAAGTTTGGCGAGGGCACCGTACTGACACTGGAGGGCGCGGGAGATGACGCCCGTGCCCAGGTGAACTTCCCGCGCCATGGCGTCAAATGGCTGGCGCTCAGTGTCGCCAAGCTGACGCCGGTGACCTGAACGGGGGCGCGCTGCCGGTCAGAATCGTGCCTGCAAAGGTAAACACATGGCTGCCACCCCACCCAATGCCAAGCAGGACCGCCACTTCGTGACGGCATTGGCCCGCGGGCTGGATGTGCTCAGCGCGTTCCGCTCGCGCGACCGCATGCTGGGCAACCAGGAGCTGGCGCGGCGCTGTGGTCTGCCCAAATCCACCATCTCGCGCCTGACTTACACCCTGGTCAAGCACGGCTACCTGGAACATACCGAGGACGCCACCGGCGCACCCGGCTACAAGCTGGGCAGCGCGGTGCTGGCGCTGGGCGGCGCGATGATCGCGCGCATGGACATGCGCGCCCTGGCCCGTCCACTGATGCAGGACGTGGCCGACCGCAGCGGCGCACTGGTGGCGCTGGGCCTGCGCGACCGCCTGAGCATGATCTATGTGGAGACCTGCCGCAGCGAGGCCGCGCTGACGCTGAGCCTGAACGTGGGTTCGCGCATTCCCCTGGCGACCACCGCCATGGGCCGGGCCTACCTGGCCGTGTGCACCGAGGCCGAACGCAACGCGTTGCTGGAGCGCATCCGCGCCCATGACGAGGCCGCCTGGCCGGGTGTGCACGCGCGGATCGAGGAATCTCTGGCTGAATACCGGGCGCTTGGCTGCTGCAGCTCGTTCGGCGAATGGCAGCGTGACGTGAACGCCGTGGCCGTCGCCTTTCGCAGCCCGGGGGGCGGTCAGGTGATGTCCATCAACTGCGGTGGGCCGGGTTTCAACCTCACGCGCAGCTTTCTCATGGACGAAGTGCGGCCCCAGATGGTGGCGATCGCCGCGCAGCTGCAGGGCGCCGGCGACCCGGTCTGAAAAAAGAATGCGCCGCGCTGCATCCAGCAGCCGGTTTGCTGCGTTTATCAGTCAGGCCCGGCCGCGATTGACGCCGCCATGCATGGCGCAGACACTGTGGCCGGGCCACACGAACGCAACCGCATACCCTTCAGGAGCTCACCATGAATTGCAGACACTTGCTGATGGCGCTGGCCACTGCCGCGACCCTGGCCCACGCCGCCGACACCCCGGGCAGCAATCCCAGCGCACCGCCGCCACCCACCGTGACCGAACGCATGGCGGAGGCCCGCAAGGCCATCCAGGCCCAGGACTGGCGCCGCGCCCTGAGCGAGCTGAATGCCGCGGCCCGGGTCGAGCCGCGCAATGCCGATGTTCACAACCTGCTGGGCTACAGCTACCGCAAGCAGGCCACGCCCGACATCACGAAGGCCTTCGAGCACTACTACATTGCGCTGCGCATTGATCCGAAGCACAAGGGAGCGCATGAGTACATCGGCCAGGCCTACCTGATGGAAAAACGCCCTGAAGAAGCGCAAAAGCACCTCGTCCAGCTGGAAGCCATCTGCGGCAACAAGACCTGCGAGGAATACGTCACGCTGGCCAAGGCGATGGCGGACTACAAGCCTGCAGCCCGCTGAGGCAGCGGACCCGACCGCTGCGCCGGGGTCGCCATTACCTCCCACGTCATTGCCCGCATGACGCCGCTGGATGAACATCCTTCCAACGACGATTCATCAACGACTGGAGGTTTACATGAGCGACACAGGACTGATTGCCATTGCGTGCGGTCTCATCATTGGCATGGGCGCGATCGGCGCCTGCATGGGCATCGGGCTGATGGGTGGGCGGTTCATTGACGGGGCAGTGCGCCAGCCCGAAATGATGGAGCCCCTGCAGACCAAGATGTTCCTGCTGGCCGGGCTGATCGACGCCAACTTCCTGATCGGTGTGGGCGTGGCGATGATGTTTGTTTTTGCCAACCCGTTTGCGGGCTGACACCGCGGATCAGGGCCGCAGCCCGCTGCGCTGGCGGCTCACATCCAGCTCTGTCACGGGTGCCGCCCGGTTGCCCCAGGCATTGCGGATGTAGCTGAGCACCGCGGCGGTATCGGCGTCACTGAGCTGCAGCACGAAGGGCGGCATGCCGAACGGCCGCGGGTTGCCCGAGGTGGCCGGCGCGAAGCCGCCGTTCAACACGATCTGTACCAGGTTGGCGGTTTGCGCCAGCGTCACAGCCCGGTTGCCCGCCAGCGCCGGGTAGGCGCCGGCCACTCCTTCGCCGCGCTCGCCATGGCATTGGACGCATTGCTGTTCATACAACCGAGCACCACGGCTGGCCACGCCGGCTTCCACCGGGGGAGGCGACTTGACCGCAACGGTGGCAGGTGGCAAAGCCTTCAGGTAGATGGCCATCGCCTGCAGGTCGGCGTCATTCAGGTGCTGGGTGCTGTGCTGCACCACTTCGGCCATGGGGCCCAGCACCGATGCCCGTGACGAGGCGCCGGTTTTCAGCAGTTGCCTGATGTCGGCCAGTGGCCAGTCGGCCACGCCGGCTTCGGCGGGCGAGGCCAGTGAAGGCGCATACCAGTTCTGTGACGGGATCAGTCCGCCGGCCAGGTCGAGCTTGTCGTCGGTGGCCCCCAGGGCGTTGCGGGTGGTGTGGCAGGCCGCGCAGTGGCCCAGTCCGCGCACCAGGTAGGCGCCACGATTCCATTCGGCACTTTGCCGCGGGTCTGCATTGAAACCACCGGGGCTGAAGTACAGCGCGCGCCATACCGCCAGCGCGGCCTGGGTGCTGTAGGGCCAGCGCAGGGCGTGCGGTGTGTTGGCCCTTTCTACTGGCGTCAGGCTCATCAGCCAGGCGTGCAGGGCGTCGGCGTCGGCGCGTGTGACCTGGGTGTAGCTGGTGTACGGAAAGGCGGGATACAGCCTGCGCCCATCGCGAGACTTGCCGTGGTGCAGCGCCTGCCAGAAATCGTCGGGCGTCCAGCCGCCGATGCCGGTTTGGGTGTCGGGTGTGATGTTGCCCGCGTAGAGCGTGCCAAACGGCGTGGCAATCGCCCGCCCGCCAGCGCCGGGGGCGCCGCCGGGCGTGGAGTGGCAGGCCAGGCAGTTGCCGGCACGCGCCAGATAGGCCCCACGTGCCACCAGGGCTGTGGCAGCTGCTGGTGCCTGCGCTGCCGGTGCAGGTGCCGCCGGTGCCTGTGCTGTGGCAGTGACCGGCGGCGCCGTGCCGCAGCGTTGGGGTGAAGGGGCCGCGGCCTGGCGAGCCACCGGCAGGGATGCAGCCGGTTTGGCGTCTTTCGGCACCGGTTGCGCGGCCAGCCAGAGGGTGACCGCATTGACGTCGTCCAGGGCCATGCCCCTGGCGATATCAGCCATGCAGTCGGGTGCATGGGCGCGGCGCTGGCCCGATCGCCACGCGCCCAGCTGCGCATTCAGGTAGTCGCGCGGCAGGCCCAGCAGGCCCGGCGTGGCCGGCTGCACGCCTGTCAGCGCTGCGCCGTGGCACGACGTACAGGCAGGCAGCTTGCGGCCCGGGTCACCTTCCAGGACCAGCTGGCGGCCCCGTCGCAGCGCGTCGGCGCTGGCGGCCGGCTGGGCGGCGGGTGCAGCATAAGGCAGGTCCAGTCCGGCGAAGTATTGCGCCAGCTCCAGCAGGTAGGCGTCCGACAGTGGCTCCAGCATGCGGGTCATCAGGCCGTAGTGGCGCCGTCCGTCGCGGAAGTTGACCAGCTGGTTGTACAGGTAGCCGGCGGGCTTGCCGGCGATGCGAGGGTAGTAGCCGTCGGGGCCGGCACGGCCTTCCTTGCCATGGCATACGGTGCATGCCTGCGCGCGCTGGGCCATGGAGTTTTCAAAGGCGGGTGGGGCGGCTTTGGCGGACGTGGCGGCCATCACGATGGCCACCATCAAGGCGAGGATCATGTGTTTCACAAGGGCGATGATGCCTCAAGCCCCGGCCGGCGGTGTTCAGCGCCGGCTGTGCTGAAGGCAGGTGAGCAGGTCGTTCCAGCTGTCTTTGAACTCTTTGAGCCTGGCGCGCTTGTCCAGCACGCTGCCGCTGGCGCGTTCGGCCCGGCGCACCACCCGGTCCACGGCACGCGCGCCCATGGGGGCCAGTCGCTTTTGCAGCCCGGCGGCGTGCGCACGCAGCTGCAGCACGGTTTCGCGTGCCATGCCCTGAGTGCCGGCCGCGGCCACCGAGCAGGCCAGCTCACCCAGCTCGACCAGCGCGGGGTCGAGCTGCCACAGCGCGGCCGAACCTGCAGCCATGAGCCAGGCCTTGACGCTGTGGCTGTCGGTCTGCGTGCCGATGTCGTTGGTTTGCATGGGGCCATGCTACGGGCGCTGGCTGAAGCCAGCCTGACATGGCCAGGACCGCCGCCCTGCTGGCTACAGCCAGGTTGCGGGTTGTGCGTCCAGCACCACATCCGTCAGCGGGTAGGCCACACAGGGCAGGATGAAGCCCTCGGCCTTTTCGTCGGCACTGAGGCCGGGCCACTCAATGCGGTAAGTCACCTGTCCGCTGTGCAGCCGGCAGATGCAGGTGCGGCAGGTGCCATTGCGGCACGAACTGGGCAACGCAAGGCCGGCGGTTTCGGCGGACAACAGCAAAGGCAGGTCGGCTGGCGCGTCAAAGCGCTCGCCCCCGGGCTCCAGGCGGGCCGAGAAAGCTGTTTGCGCCGCTGTCATGCCAGGCTCGCCAGGCGCTGAACCAGAAGGCCCGCGCCGATGAACATGGCACACCACGACGCGACGCGCACTGGGCGTGGCAACGCGCCCGGCGCTGCGTCTTGCGCGCCGGACGGCGTGCCTTGATGGTGCAACGCTGCCACGCGCTTCGCCAGCGCCAGCAGTCCCCAGCAGGCCGTCACGAAAAGCAGCTGCCCCAGCTCCACCCCCAGGTTGAAACCCAGCAGGCTCATCCATGGCGTGGCCGTGCCGCCCAGCTCCATCAGCGCGGTGGCAAAGCCCGCGCCATGCACCAGGCCGCAGGCAAACACCAGAGCTGCGCGCCGCGATGTACGCACGGTGCGCCGGCGCAGGTTGTCCAGCGCCATCAGCATGATGCTGGCAGCAATCAAGGGTTCGGCCGCGGCGGGCGGCACGGCAAACCAGCCCGTCACGGACAGGCCCAGCGTCACGCTGTGCGCCACCGTAAAGCTGGTCACGATGGCGAGCCAGTAGCGCCAGCCCGCGCCAGCGGCCAGCACCGTGAGCAGGAACAGCAGATGGTCGAACCCGGCCAGGATGTGCTCGGCTCCCAGCAGCACAAAGCGCTGGAAAGTCGCCACAGGGCCTGCGAAGAAGCGGTGCCCGGTGTGTTGCGCTGACAGCGCCACCACCTCGCTGCGCTCGCCATTCACGGCGCGCAGCATCAGGGAGGGCGCATCGGCGCTGGACAGGCGGGAATCCAGCGTGAGTGATTGCACCGGCGCGCTCCATCGGTAGGTGCGCATGGCCACAATCTGCCTGGTGGCGGGCCTGGCATCCGGGTCATGCAGGTGCGGGATGATCAGGTCGGCAAACAGCAATTGACCCGGCTGGCCGGCGTCGCGCAGATCCAGTCGTTGTGACACCTGCTGGTTCAGCGCATCGCGGTGCTGGTTCAGCTCGGCCAGGCTCAGCAGCCGGTCACCGTCTGCGTCGAACCCCGTCAGCACGGCCACCGGCACCGAGACCACCACAAACACGCTGTCACCGGCGATACGCAGGCTGCCCTGGCCCGCGGGCATCAGGTGTGCCTGCGCACTGTGCGCGGTCAGCAATACCGCGCACAGTGCGCAGGCGCGCAACACAGTTGAAGCCAGACTGTCCAGCATCAGGGCCCGGTCGTGGACGCGGCCGTACCCTTGACGCAGCGCTGGATGTACGGGTAGCTGTCGGTGATGTAGTAGTGGTAAATGCCCGACGGGAATTCAGGCGTCACGCCAAAGCGCCCGTTGCATTCGTCCAGGTCACCCAGGCCGGCCACGTATTCGTAGTCCTGCGTGAAGGTGCCCATGGGCACAGCGGTGGTGGACGGCCGGCCGCTGCTGGGCGTGGTCTTCATGCGGTAGCTTGACACGATCACCTTCGTGCCGCTGGCGGCGTTGGTGGCGGTGTTGTAGCCGTAGCGGGCGTACATCGGGAAGCCGTCCACGGCAAAGCCCACCAGAGTCATGGCCGTGCCCTTGTTCAGACGGGTGATGTAGCCCTCAGGCATGCCGTGATAGTGGTAGGCGCCGCCGGGCTGCACATGGGCGTTGCTGGAGTCCACGCCAAAGGCAAAGTAGGTCTGGTTCAGCGCCTCGATCTTCCACACGCCGGCGTTCTGGTAGCTCTCTGCGGTGGAGGGGTCGAACTTCACGCTGTTGTTGGCATAGCCCAGGATGTGAGACACCGCGGTGCCGCTGCTGCTGACCACGGCGGGTGCGGTGGTGTTGCTGAAGCGCACGTTCTGCGCCGCAATGGCGTTTGGATTGCCTGAGTTGGGGAAAGTACCCGGTGTATGGTCCGGCACGCCGTTGCCGGTGATGGTGCGCTGGGTACCGCTGCAGCTGATGGCTGCCGTGCTCACCAGGTTCAGGAAGGTGTTCATCACGCTCTGGCTGAACGAGCACATGACACCGCTGGTGCCCGAGGCAGCGGTGGTGGTCCCCGTGCCGGTGGTCGTGGTGCCCGATCCTGTGGTGGTGGTGGCTGAACCGGTGCTGGTGGTGGCGGTCGGCGTGACCGTGATCACAGAAGACGGCGAGCCCGTGCCGTAGGCGTTGGTCGCGCTGACCGTGCAGCCGTATGCCACGCCGTTGCTCAGGCCGGTCAGCGTGATGGGCGACGTGGCACCCGTGGCCGAGCGCGACGCGCCCTGTGCGGCGCACGCCGCCGTGTAGGACGTCACGGCCGAGCCCCCGCTGGAGGCGGGAGCGGTGAACGCCAAGGTGGCACTGGTATTGCCCGGCGTGGCCGCGCCGATCACGGGTGCGCCGGGCACGGCGCAGTTGGCAGGCAGCACTACACAGGCAAAGCCGGTCAGGCTGCCCACATAGGCAATCTGGTTGCCGCTCATGGGGCCCAGCACATAGATGCTGTCGCCGGCAATACCCAGGTGGTTTTGCGATTCAGGGTAGTAGCGGTAGGTGTAGGGGCTGGAGAACAGGTTGCCGCGCCGGCTCGGGAAGAACTGCGGGTAGGTCAGCTCGGCCCAGTCCAGCAAGGTCGTTGCGTCCAGTGCCGCGGTGGCCTGGGGTTGCTGCGCGGCCTGGGGTGCTGCGCTGTCCAGTGCGGTTGACCGTCGCAGGCACTGGCCGTTCACCAGCTGGAAGCCTCCCGGCCCGGCCGGTGCGTCGGCGCACTGCGCGGTATCGACCACGGCGGCCTGCGGTGCGGGCAGGTCAGATGTGCTGCCTGCACCGCCGCCACAGGCGGCCAGCAGGCTGGCCAGGCCCAGAAGCACAAGGCGGGCTCGAATGTTCATGGGACGCTCCTCGTTTGCTGAGCCCATTCTAGGTATCCAAATGTGGAGGAACTATGGCTGCAGCCGGAGCGCTGGCCCGCATAATCACGGCCCCGGCGACAATCTCGCCTATTCCCCAGTTCCGGGTGCCCAGGCGCCCCCTTACGTTCATGCCTTCCTATTCCGTACGCCCCGCCGCCCGCGCCGATGCCTCTACCGTGGCCGAACTCCATGTTGCCACCTGGAAAGCCGCCTACAAGGGCGTGCTGCCTGACAACTTCCTGGATGGCCTGACTCCCGCCATGCGCCTGCCGCTGTGGCGCGATGCCATCGAATACGGAGAGCCCCAGGTCTTGCTGGCCCTGGCCGACAACGGCCGTCCCGCAGGCTTTGTGGGCTTTGACCGTTCCCGCGACCCCAAGACCAAACCCACCACGGGCGAGATCTGGGCGCTGTATGTAGCCCCCGAGCATTGGGGCCAGGGCGCCGGCCTGGCCCTGTGGGACGCCGCACGCGAAGGCCTGATCGAGGAGGGCTGCACCGATGTCACGCTGTGGGTCATGCTGCGCAACGAACGCGCACTGCGCTTTTATGAACTGGCCGGCTTCAAGCGCGAGCTGAACACCGCACGTACCACCACGGTGGGCAGCACCAAGGTGGAAGAAATCCGCCTCAAGCGCAAACTCGACTGACACCTGCTTCAAGGACCGCCATGGCCTCCAGCCTGCTTGCCCTGATCGACGACATTGCCACCATCCTGGACGACGTGTCCGTGCTGACCAAGGTGGCGGCGAAGAAGACCGCCGGTGTGCTGGGCGATGACCTGGCGCTGAATGCGCAGCAGGTCGCTGGCGTGCAGTCAGACCGCGAGCTGCCCGTGGTGTGGGCCGTGGCGC
>CAZUJD010000044.1:0-1966 GCA_964620025.1 uncultured Ramlibacter sp.
GAAACCGGCTCACATGAAATGGCCGCGCTGATCAGCGATGTGAACCGCATGGCGGCGTCACTCAAGGCGCTGGAGGGCGCCCGGCGCAGCTGGATCGCCCAGATATCCCATGAGCTGCGCACGCCGCTGGCGGTGCTGCTGGGCGAGATCGAGTCGATCCAGGACGGCGTGCGCATGCCCAGCGACGAAGTGCTGGCCAACCTGCGCGGCGAAGTACTGCAGCTGGTACGGCTGGTCAATGACCTGCACACCCTGTCCATGGCCGATCTGGGTGCCTTGCCGTGCGAATTCAGCGACGCTGACGCGGCGGTGGTCCTGGAACGCGCAGCCCGCCGCTGCGAGCCGCGCCTGCAGAAAGCCGGCCTTGCGCTGGCGCTGCGCATGGGCCCTCCGGCGGCCGTGCGATGGGATGTCGGGCGCATCGGGCAACTGCTGACCAACCTGCTGGAAAACAGCCTGCGTTACACCACGGCACCGGGACAGGTCCGCGTCCAGTGGAGCCTGGTGCCGCAGGGTATCGAGCTGCGGGTGGACGACACCCCTCCGGGCGTGGCGGGAGAGCAGCTGGATCAGCTGTTCGAGCCGCTGTTCCGGGCCGACACGGCCCGCCAGCGGACCACAGGCGGCAGCCACGGCAGCGGCCTGGGCTTGGCCATCTGCCGGGCTATTGTGCTGGCGCACGGCGGTACCCTCCGCGCCGAGGCGTCACCCCTGGGCGGCCTGGCGGTGGTGGCCCGCCTGCCGCTGAACGCCGACCCCGATGGGCGCACCGACGGAGACCGCGCTTGACCCCAGAACCCCGCCGCATCCTGATCGTCGAAGACGACACGCGCATTGCCGACATGCTGGACAACTACCTGCAGGCGCAGGGCTGGCGCACCACGGTCCTGGGCAACGGCCTGCAGGTGGTGCCCGAGATCCGCCGCATGCCGCCGGCGCTGGTGCTGCTGGACATCATGCTGCCGGGCCAGGACGGCGTGGAAGTCTGCCGCGAAGTGCGGGCGTTTTCGGCCGTTCCCATCATCATGGTGACGGCCCGGGTGGACGAGATCGACCGCCTGATCGGGCTGGAGGTGGGCGCCGACGACTACGTGTGCAAGCCCTTCAGCCCGCGCGAGGTGGTGGCCCGCATCAAGGCGCTGCTGCGCCGCGCCGAGGGGCGCCTGGGCGCGGCGACGCCGCAGCACGGATTTCGGGTGGACGACAACGCCCTGCGCATCGCCTGGGAGGAGCACTGGCTGCCGCTCACGCCGCTGGAATTCCGCCTGTTCAAGCGGCTGCTGTCACGCCCCGGACATGTGTTTTCGCGCCAGGCGCTGCTTGAAAGCGTGCACGAGGACTTTCGCGACACCACCGACCGCGCGATCGACAGCCACATCAAGAACCTGCGCCGCAAGGTCGGCAAGGTACGCCCCCAGGGTTCGGCCATCGTGTCGGTGTACGGCATGGGCTACCGCTTCGACCCCGACATCGAAGAACCCGCAGTCTGAGCCAGCGTGACTTGCGTCACGCGGCGCCGGCAATCGTGGCGTGCCGCGCCGGATTGCCTCCACAGTCCGTCCACAAATGGTTTTGAGAATGGGCCTTGAACATCCCACAGAGGCAACCCATGCAAACCAACCACCTGTCCCTGGCCGCTGGCGCCGTCATCGTGCTGTCCCTGACCCTGCTGCTGACTGCCTGTGGCGGCGGTGCAGGCGGTGGTGAGGCCACGGCGGTCACGCCCGTTGCCGCCACGCCCGTCGAAACTGCCGCGACCCCGCCAGCGACCCCAGGCCCCACGGTACCCGCTGCCACGGCATTGCCGGGCCTGAGCCTTGATCTGGCAAACCTGCCCAACTACGCTGCGCCGGTGCTGCCGGCCCACTACAACGCGGGCGTGCTGGCCGACGACAACACCCCCGGCAACAACCGCGCCACCGATGCAGCGGCCACCCTGGGCCGCGTCCTCTTCTATGACCGCCAG
>CAZUJD010000044.1:1976-15502 GCA_964620025.1 uncultured Ramlibacter sp.
TGAACAACACGGTGTCGTGCGCATCCTGCCACCAGCAGGCCCGGGGCTTTGGCGATCCGCGCCGGTTCAGCCTGGGCTTTGCCGGTGGCGCCACCACGGCGCATGCCATGCGCCTGGGCAACGTGCGCTACTACGCACCTGGCAGCATGTTCTGGGACAAGCGCGCCGCCTCGCTGGAGGCCCAGGCCATCCAGCCGATCCAGCACCCGGTGGAAATGGGCTTTGACGCTTCGGCCGGCGGCTTGCCGGCGCTGTGGGCCAAGCTGCAGGCATTGCCGTACTACCCGGCGCTGTTCACCGCCGCGTTCGGCGACGCGGCCGTGACCGAGACCCGCGTGCAACGCGCGCTGGCCCAGTTCCAGCGCGCCATGGTCGCCACCAGCAGCCGCTGGGACGCGGGCTATGCCGCCAATTTCAACCCGGCGCTGCCCGACGCCGGCCTGGGAGCCCCGGTGGCGGGCTTCAGCGCGCAGGAAGAGCGCGGGCGGCAACTGTTCATCCTGGGGCGGGGGCAGGGCGGCCTGGCCTGCGCCGCCTGCCATGTACCCCCGACGTTTGCGCTGGCGGCCAATTCGCGCAGCAACGGACTGGACGCGGGCGAGACACGGGTGTTCAAGTCGCCGTCGCTCAAGAGTGTGTCGCGCAGCGGCGCCTTCATGCATGACGGACGGTTTTCGTCGCTGGAACAGGTGGTGGAACACTACAACAGTGGCGTGCAGGACGGCCCCGCGCTGGACAACCGGCTGTTGGCGGGCAATGCGCCGCGGCGGCTGAACCTGCCCGAAGCGGACAAGGCCGCCCTGGTGGCTTTCCTGCGCACGCTGGATGACACGGCGCTGGTGTCAGACCCGAAATTCGCCAGTCCGTTCACACCATGACGGGGCGTCAGGCCAGGTCTTCAATCACCAGGTGGCGGTATTTCTGGGCGTAGGAAACCCGTGCGTGGCGCAGCACGTTCATGACGTGTTCCGTTTCCTCGGCCGAAGGGGCGTGGATCATCATGGCGCTGTGACCCTGGATAGCCAGCTCGGCATAGCGCAGCACCGGCGCGGCCTCTGCGCTGGCAGCCGGCGGCAGGCGGTCCGCGTCACCGGCCGTGCCGGCAATCACGCCGAGTACGGCCTCGGTGGGAACGTCCATGAAGGAATCACCGTTGTAGCCATCCGCCAGCAACAGGTCCACCGCCTGGTTGCGGTCGGCCTCGGTCACAAACATCAGGAAGATGTGCCCCGTGGGGTAGAACACCCCGCCCAGGGTGAGCATGTTAGGGTCCAGCGCAAAGGGTTTCAGGGCAACGGATTTCACGGCGTACCTCCTTGAAGACTGCGATGCGGCCCTGACCGCCACGAAAACCTGGGTCGGGAGCGCCGGGGCGCGCCTTTTTCTGCGTAGGGGGACGGCGCCACCGTTCCTGGACAAATGGTAGCCGCAGCCGAACCGGCTACAGTTCTTTTTGTGCAACCAAATTCAAGCTTTTCTCCCTGGCGCCTGAGCGTGGCCCCGATGATGGAATGGACGGATGGTTTTCCAAGTCGTTGATTGACATAGTTTTTTGGCAGACCAGTTGTTCCAGTTGCACTTTGAGGTGCAACTGTCGAACATATGCTCGGCCAGTTGCACTGGGGCCTGAACACGGTTGAGAAGAAGCCGATTTCGCAATCGGACAATTTTCAAGCTCGGCCTTGACGTCGTACCAATCTTTTGCTCTACTCCAATTTGCCCGCTGGATAGCGGGCGGAATTTGAACCTGGAAATGGTTCTGGAGCGTGAGTCACCGGATGGTGACAAGGTGGTAGCTTGGTTCGCTAGGTGCACCACGCCGATCTAGAACCGGATCCTCTTTTAAGGAGATCCGGACCATGAGTCCCGAAAACGTTATTGTTCGCTTTGATGCCGTAGCTGAGCAGGCCGCTGGCCCTGTGCAGCGCATCGTGGGTTTCGCCCGCGCCCGAAACCTCGTCCCTCTGTTGGACGCCGCTGATCTGGAGGCAAACCCGCGTTCCGCAAAAGCGGGACCGGTCACAGAAGCAATTCTGGAGAGCATTTCAGAAACGCCCACTACCTTCGTGTTCAAGACGAAAGGTATTCTCATCGGTGCAAGTGCCTACGAAAAATTGCAGCGCAACCGCTACCGCCTGAGTTTTGAAAACACCAAGATCGAGGGCATCCTTGATGGCGGCCACAACGCTCTTGCACTTGGTACGCACATCTTGGTCCAAGCCCTTGGCGACAATGCTGTCAAACGCAAGATCCGCACTTGGGGCGACTTCAAAGAGGCATGGGAACTCTACCGCGATGAAGTCGACCAACTCGTTGCGTTGAAGGACGACGACGAAGACTACGACGCGAACGCGCTCGATTTTCTGGTTCCCATCGAGATCCTTGTGCCGTCTGACCTTGAAGATGAGGAGGCGACTGACGCGTTCAACCGGGAGCTACTGTCGATCTGCTCCGCGCGGAACAACAACGTGCAATTGACGCTTGAAACGAAGGCAGCAAAGAAGGGCTTCTATGAAGTCTTGCAGGCTGCCCTGCCAAAGGAAATTGCAGAGCGCGTCGAATGGAAAACCAACGACGGCGGCGACGTCAAAGCACGAGACATCATCGCGCTGTCCTGGATTCCGCTGACATCCCTTGAGTTGGAAGAGATGCCGAAAGTTCTGCCGCAAAACATCTATCGCAATAAAGGTGAATGCGCCAAACTGTTTGATGACTTGATGAGCCGCGATGATGTGTCGAAGCCGACGGACGGCGAATACACCCGCAAGGTCTACAACAAGCCTGTCAAAAGTGCTTTGGAGTTGGCAGCCTCTCTGCCTGCTCTTTACGACAAGATCTACATGGATTTCCCTGCGGCTTACAACGAAAACCAAGGCAAGTTTGGCAACATCAACGTTGTCAAGCCTGCCGGAAAGATGCGTACCCAGCCCACCTCGTACTTCACCCAACAGGATGTGGCCTACAGCTACCCGGATGGCCTCATCATGCCGATTGTGTACGGCCTCAAGGCCCTAATTGAAGTTCAAGACGATGGAACTGTTGCATGGGCCGTGGATCCAGAGCAGTTTCTCGATGACAACCTGTCGATGATTGTGCGCAAGTTTCGTCCGTTGCTTGAAGCCTTCCGCTTTGACCCGCAAAAGGTCGGCAAGAATGAAGGTTCATACGATCTCGTCCTCGATGCCTTCGAAGTCCAGCTCGAGCGTCACATTGCGCAAATGTAATTAGCGATTTTTGACGCTGTGTTCAAGGCCCGCGGGACACCTGCGGGCCTTTTTGCGTTTTGACTTCATTGAGCAGACCGCCTGCTGTCGATTAGCTTTGCTAAGTCCGCGCATAGCACCAACAATGGTGCCTTCTGGCTGTCGCGTAGCCTGAAGACGGGAAGCGGGAGTTCGTGGCGAAGGGCCGCTCGAACGGCTTCGGCGGCGCCCAAGCCCAAATAATATTGACTAATGTCTTCGAGTCGAATGACCGGCCCGCGGAACACTGCGATGAGCGCGTTCTCCGTGGTTAGCTCGGAATTTGTAGGGTCCAAAAAGTGGTCTACGGATTTCCTGATATTTCGGGGCATTTGAGGTTTGGTATGTTGGTCTAGTGCTGAAAATATAAGCACCAAACAGATGTTTGCCGATGCGGGAGAATGTGCAACTTGTTATGAATCAAGTACTTAGACCCGAATACTCGCCGTGGCGGCTTTCTTGTGCACCCATGATGGACTGGACTGACCGCCATTGCCGGTACTTCCACCGCCTGCTCAGCCGCCACGCGCTGCTGTACACCGAGATGGTGACCACCGGCGCGCTTGTTCATGGCGACGTGGCGCGCCACCTGCGTTTCAATGCCGAAGAACACCCCGTGGCTTTGCAGCTGGGCGGCAGCGAACCGGCTGACCTGGCGCATTGCGCCCGCCTGGGGGCGCAATGGGGCTATGACGAAATCAACCTGAACTGCGGCTGTCCCAGCGAGCGGGTGCAGCGCGGCGCGTTCGGTGCCTGCCTGATGGCCGAGCCGCAGCTGGTGGCCGACTGTGTGAAGGCCATGGTGGACGTGGTGGATCTGCCCGTGACCGTCAAGCACCGCATTGGCATCGACAAAACCGAAAGTTACGAATTTGTCCGGGATTTCGTGGGCACCGTGGCGGACGCCGGCTGCAAGGTGTTCATAGTGCATGCCCGCAATGCCTGGCTGCAGGGGCTTTCACCCAAGGAAAACCGCGAGGTGCCGCCGCTGCGCTACGAGCTGGTGCACCGGCTCAAGGCCGAGTTTCCTGCGCTCACCGTGGCCATCAATGGTGGCCTGACCACCGGCGATCAGGTGGCGCAGCAGCTGCAGGTCCTGGACGGCGTGATGATCGGTCGCGAGGCCTACCACAACCCCTGGTGGCTGGCGTCGTGGGACGCTGCGTTCTTCGGCGCGGCGGATGCCGGCCTGACCCGCGAACAGGTCGAGCAGCAGATGTGCGACTACATGGCCCGCGAGGCCGTCGCCCACGGCACGCCCTGGAGCAGCATCGCACGGCACATGCTGGGCCTGCGCAACGGCCTGCCCGGTGCGCGCCGCTGGCGCCAGGTCTGGAGCGATCACAAGCTCAAGGGCCTGGCCCCGCACGAGGTGATGGCCATGGCGCATGGCGCCGTGCGCGAGGCGGCGTAGCGCATGCCGGGCCTCCTGCGTGCGTGGTGCCGGGCCCTGCGCCAGGGCCCGGCGCTGACCTGTCTGGTGCTGGCTGGTGCTGCAGCGGCTGAAGGGCCTGGCACGCCGGCTTCATTGCCGGTCTGGCACAGGGTGCAGGTGGTGGCGCAGCCCGGTGCGAACCAGGACGAGGCTGTCGCCCTGGACATTGTGGTGGTGCATGACGTGGCGCTGATGCCGCGCATGCCGGTCACGGCGGATCTGTGGTTTGCGCAGCGCGTGGCGTTTCAGGCTGGCGCGGGCCGCGGGATCAGCGTGGTGTCATTGCAGGTGCCCCCTGGTTCCCGGGTGCCGGCCGTCAAGCTGCCGCCCCGCATGAACCGGGCGGCGGGCGTGCTGGTGTATGCGGGCCTGAAGCACGGCGCCGGTCCCACAGCGGCGCCGCTGGCGCCGCACCACTGCGTGCGCATTGAGCTCGCGCAGCAGCTGGCCCAGCTGCCCTGCTAGAGCGCCACCGGCGGCGCTTCGGCGTCTTCTTCCCAGGCAATGTGGATGTCGTAGCCACGCAGGGCCTCATGCACGGCGCTGCGGGTGCGTTCGGGCTCGTCCAGGCTGGCGTCAAGTGCCATGCGCACGGTGCGGCCACGGTGCGCGGCGTCCTCCACTTCCAGCCGCGCGAGCGGCAGCCCGCGCATCACCTCCAGCAGGTGGCGCCGCGCCGCATCGGTGCGCAGCGTGGGCTTGTGTACCTTGCCCACGGCCGTCAGCGGCAGTTCCCGCACGATGAATACGCGTCGCGGTGCGGCCGGCGGCTCGCTGATGTGCTGTGCGGCAAAGGCGCGCAGCGCAGCCTCGTCCGTGCCGTCCGCGCCCGGGCCGGGACGCAGGGTCACATAGGCCACCGGCACTTCGCCGGCGTAGGCATCGGGCATGCCCACGGCCGCCACGGTTGCCACGGCCGGGTGCCTGGCCAGGCATTCCTCAATAACGCCGGGGTCGATATTGTGCCCGCCGCGGATGATCAGGTCCTTGGCCCGGCCGCGGATGAACACGCGTCCGCTGCCATCCACATAGCCCAGGTCGCCGGTCACCAGCCAGCCGTCGGCAGTGAACAGGCCGGCGTTGTGCGCCGGGTCCAGGTATCCCGGCGAGACCTGCGGCCCGCGTACTACCAGCACGCCGGGCTCGCCGCTGGGGCAGGCTGCTGCCGGCTGGCCCTGGGCGTCCAGCATGCGCGCCTGGACTTCACAAAACGGGACTGGCAGGCCGGCGCTGCCCAGCACGCGCAGCCCGGCGGCCGGGTCCACGCAGATCACGCCGGCGCATTCGGTCATGCCATACACCTCGTGCAGCGGCCGCGATGTCACCCGTTCCAGGTCCTGGGCTACCGAGCGCGGTGTGGACGACGCGCCGCTGACGTTGATGCGTACCCGCGTCAGGTCGACATCCCGGGCATCCTGGGCCAGTACGGCGGCCAGGGCCGTCGGGACGCCGCCCACAATGGTGACGCGCTCGTCCTGCACGATCTGCCAGAAACGCTGCACCAGCTGCGGGTCGCGAAAGCCAGACGGCGACAGCAGCAACACGCGCGCGCCCGCCATCAGCATCGTCAGCCCGGCAAAGATGGTGGCGGCCACATGGAACATCGGCAGGCCGTTGGCCATGGTGTCTGTGGGGCCGGCGGCAATGGCCACCGCGCCGCCATAGGCGGCAGACAGCTGGTTTCCATGTGTCTGTATCACCAGCTTGGGCGCGCCAGTGGTGCCGCCGGTATGGAAAATGGCCGCCGGTGTATCCAGGTCCGCCCGGTCACCAAAGGCCAGCCGGTCCGGGGCGGCCTGCCAGGCGGCCATGAAGTCCACCACGCCGGCGCCGGCGTCAGGCGCCGGCGCGCCCACCGCCGCCAGGGTCGTGATGCCGGGCGCCAGTTTGCGCACCTGCACGGCCTTGTCCCACAGCCCGCCCGGCGCGCCGGGTCCGGGCGCCACCAGCACCTTCACGCCGGCCGCCCGCGCCAGCGCGGCGATGTCAGCCGCATTCAGCAGCGGGTTGATGGGAAAGGCGATGCCTGCGGTTTCGGCGCCCCACAGCACATACTGGGTTTCCACCAGCGACGGCAGCAGGTAGCCCACCACGTCGCCGCGGCCCACGCCCAGGCTGCGCAGCACATTGGCGGCGCGGGCCACACCATCGCGCAGCTGCACAAAGCTCAGGTCCTGCCGCGCAGCGCCAGCGGCACCCGAGGCCAGCGCACTGATGGCAGTGTGGTCAGGGTACTGCGTGGCCACATGGGACAGGGCTTCGTACACATGCTGTACGGTCACCCAGTCGGTGAAGCGGCTGGCGGCAAACGCGGTGGCCGGTGAGCGCGCAGGATGGGGGAAGCTGATCATCGGCGCCTCCTTCAGGGCTTCAGTGCCTGGGCCAGCGCGGCAAAGGCGCGGCGGTCGAACACATGGGTGAACGCAGTGTTGGGCACCGGGTGGGATGACAGCTTCACCACCACCAGATCCGCAGCCGGATTGACGTGGATGTGCTGGCCGTTCAGCCCCTTGGCCTCGAAGGTGCCATCACGGTCATGCGGCAGCCACCAGTGGTTGTGGTACGAGTAGCCGTCGCGCATGGTCTGGCCGGCGGCGCGGAACTTCTGCGGGTCGGCGCCGCGGCGGATCTCGGCCACGCTGGCAGCTGACACGATCTGGCGGCCATTGAAACGTCCGTTCTGGCGCAGCATCTCGCCCAGGCGGCCCATGTCACGCAGGGTGGCGCTGACACCGACACTGCTGGCCTGGCCGCCTGCCGGGTCCAGCCAGACATAGGCGTCCTCCTGGGCGCCCAGTGGCGTCCACACGCGTTGTGACAGCAGGGTGGAGAAGCTTTGGCCCGTCACGCGCTGGATCAGCCAGCCGATCACTTCCGTGTCCACCGACTTGTACTGGAATGCCGCACCGTGTTCACCCTGCTTTTTCACCGTGGGCAGGTACTCGGTCATGGTGCGCGGTCCGGGGTAGCCGGCAGGTGCAGGCACCAGCCCGGCGGCGATCAGGTACTGGAAGATGCCTGCCGAAGGGTCTGCGAAGTTTTCGCTGTACTGCACGCCAGTGGTCATGTCCAGGGTCTGCTGCACGGTGGCATCGGCCCAGGCGCTGTCCTTGAGCTCGGGCAGGTAGCTGGTCACCAGGGCCGACGGATTGATCACGCCCTGCTGGATCAGTTCGGTGGCCAGCAGGCCCGTGAGCGACTTGCTCATGGACGCCAGCATGTGGGTGCTGGCAGGGGTCATGCCGGCGTGGTAGCGCTCGTACACCACCTTGCCCCGGTGCATGACCAGCAGGGCGTCGGTGTAGGTGCTGCGCTGCCAGTCGGCCAGCGTGGTGCGCACGCCCTTGTCGTCGTCAAACGCCAGGGTGTCCAGGTCGCGCGGCGCTGACGCCATGTCCGAAGGGGTCCCCGTGCCGCGCGCCACCGGGGCGCTGGGTCCCAGTTCGCGCATGTGCTGGTAGGCCCAGCGCAGGTTGGGGTACTTGAGGATGGTGCCCAGGCGCACCTGGCGGTCAGCGGGTGGCGGAAAGCCCTTCATCATGCCCAGCGTCACCGGGTCGGTGGCGGCGGGCGGGGGCAGGGCGGGTGCCTGGGCTTGAACCAGCAGCGGCGCTGCCAGCAGGGCGGCCAGCAACCTGGCCTGAAGGCGGTTGGGACGGGGCATGGGATCTCCTTTGGGTGTGATGGAAATGGAATG
This sequence comes from uncultured Ramlibacter sp., assembly GCA_964620025.1. Classification (GTDB taxonomy): domain Bacteria; phylum Pseudomonadota; class Gammaproteobacteria; order Burkholderiales; family Burkholderiaceae_C; genus RAM1. The sequence continues at coordinate 10,351 of CAZUJD010000044.1, forward strand.
GCTTCAGCCGGTGGTGCGTGCGGGCGGCTGCGCCGCCAGCAAGGCGCGCAGGGTGGCTTCGATGCGCTCGTAGTCGCCTTCGCCGAAATGCCTGAACTGCACGCGTCCCTGCGCGTCCACCAGGTACTTGGCCGGCCAGTACTGGTTGCGCCAGGCTTTCCAGGTGGCATAGCGGTTGTCCTGGGCCACCGGGTGCTTCACGCCCAGGCGTTCGATCGCAGCCTGCAGGCGCTCGGCGGAACGCTCATGAGGGAACTCGGGCGTGTGCACGCCCACCACCACGAGGCCGGCCCGGGCATAGGTGGCGGCCCAGCGATTCACATGGGGCAGCGTGCGCAGGCAGTTGATGCACGAATGCGTCCAGAAGTCCACCAGCACCACCTTGCCGCGCAGTGACGCCATGGTCAGGGGGGTGGAGTTGAACCAGCGGTCGATGCCTTCGAACCCGGGGGCAGGGCCTTCGTCATGCAGGCTGAAAGGGGCGGCCGGCCAGGCTGGCGCGGCCAGCGCAGCGGCGCCGGCGGCCAGCAGGGAACGGCGGCGCAGCAGGGGCAGTGCAGGGGTCAGGTCATGGGTCAAGGTCAGGCTCCGGTGGGGTTGGGGGTGGAAGCGCTGTCCCATGCGCCGGTCAGCCACAGCACCAGCTGGGTGTCCACGTCGAACAGCAGGGCCAGGGCAAAGGCCACGATCAGCACGCCGAAGGCCTGCTGCAGCCGGTGCGTGTAGCGCGCCAGCTGCTGCACCCGGGTGGTGGCGTACTGGCCGCCGTAGGCAATCAACAGCATGGGCAGCGCAGCACCGGTGGCATAGGCCCCCAGCATTACGGCGGCGTCGCCTGTGGCGGGCTCGGTGGCAATCAGGGTGAGCACCGAGCCCAGCACCGGGCCCGCGCAGGGCGTCCACACGGCCCCCAGGGACAGGCCCACCAGCACGCCGCCCAGCGGTCCGGTGCCCGCTGCGTCGCCCAGGGCGCTCACACGCCCCAGCAGCGGGCCGGCCTGTGCCGCCAGCCACTGGAACGGCCGCGGCCAGATGGACAGCGTGCCAAACAGCAGCAGCATTGCGATGGCGGTGCTGCGCAGCGCCTCGTGCGACACGCCCAGCACGCGCGGCGCGCTGGCAAAGGCGATGGCCAGCGCGGCGAACGACAGGGCAAAACCGGCGGCGATGCACAGCGGCCGGGCCGGGTGGCGCTGGCCGACAGACGCGCCCAGCACCATGGGCAGCATCGGGAGCACGCAGGGCGAGGCCACGGTCAACATGCCGGCGCCCAGGGCAAGCAGGGGTGTCGTCATGGCGTGGCAGGCCGGCTGGGGGAAGACTCGGTGCGCCGCCACAGCTGTGTCTTGCCGAACAGGGGCAACCCGATGTAGGCACGGATCACAAGCTGGTCCGGCGCGCCCAGGCGCAGCCTGGCGCTGTAGTGTTTGGCGTTTTCGCGGTTGTAGATGCGGCCGTCGTAATCGCCATCGCCTTGGCTGCGCAGGCCCGACAGGATCACCATGCCCAGGGCTGGCCGGGGATCGGCGGCCTCCATGGGCTGGCCAGGCGCGCTCATCGAGCGGTTCGCCAGCACCTTCACTACAGCACCGCACAGGGCATCACCACACGGCGCGATTTCGACTTCCAGGTTGCCGCTTTCGGTGACCCAGCGGCCCGCAGGCGTAGTGGGCGCGTTTTGCGCAGGGGTGCCGGGCACAGCAGCCAGGGCGGCCAGCGCCGCCAGCAGCAGGGCGGTTGGTTTCATGAAGCATTCCTTCAGAAGTGGAAAGCTGCATTGAAGGCGCCGCGCGTATCCCCGGTGTGTCCAGGGCGGGCCGTTTTGTAAGCCAGCCTGTCCGGGTGGGCGCCAGACATGTTGGGATACATGGGTGCATGCGGTTGCGCGCGGCGCATGGGGTACAAAGCAGCCATGGACCCTGTTGACCATGTGCTGGTTGTTGACGATGACCCCGGCATCCGTGAGCTGATCACGCAGTACCTGCGCCGCCAAGGGCTGCAGGCCAGCGCGGTGGCGGACGGCGCGCGCATGCGCGAGGCCCTGGCCACCCAGCGGGTGGACCTGCTGGTGCTGGACCTGATGCTGCCGGGCGTGGACGGCATTGCCCTGTGCCGCGAACTGCGTGCGCCGGGCGCGGCCCATGGGCACCTGCCCATCATCATGCTGACCGCGCGCAGCGACGAGGCCGACCGCATCGTGGGCCTGGAGCTGGGGGCAGACGACTACCTGGCCAAACCCTTTGCCGCCCGCGAGCTGCTGGCGCGCATCCGTTCGGTGCTGCGCCGCACCCGGATGCTGCCGCCCAACCTGGCCCGCAGCGAGCCGTCGCGCGAGCTGCGGTTCGGAGAATGGCGGCTGGATACCGCAGCGCGCCACCTGCTGGACGCGGACGGCGCGATCGTGGCGCTGTCGGGCGCCGAATACCGGCTGCTGAGGGTATTGCTGCAGCACCCTCAGCGCGTGCTCACGCGCGACCAGCTGCTGGGCCTGACGCAGGGCCGCGAGGCCGATGTGTTCGACCGGTCCATCGACTTGCTGGTCAGCCGGCTGCGCCAGCGCCTGGGCGACGTGGCCCGCGAGGCGCGCTACATCAAGACGGTGCGCAACGAGGGCTATGTATTCTGTGCGGCGGTGGACGGCAGCGCCCACGACCTGGACGGTGCCCCATGACGCGCACCGGCCGGCGGTGGTGGCCGCAAACGCTGACGGCGCGCCTCATGCTGATCCTGGCCGTGGGGCTGGTGGCCGGGCAGCTGCTGACGGCGCTGCTGGTGCTGGCCGAACGTGGCCTGGCCATGCGCGGGATGATGGCCACTTACCTGGGCAGCGACGTGGCCACTGCCGTCGCTGTGCTGGAGCGCCTGCCCGCGGCCGAGCGCCCGGCCTGGCTGCCCCGGCTGGACAAGCGCAACTACCGGTTCATCCTGGCTGACGCGCCGTCCGGGGAGCCGGTGGATTCAACGCTGGCCGCGGCGCTGGGCGAGGCTGTTTCGGCGGCCCTGCAGCCGCCGCGGCCCGTGCAGGTACGCAGCGGGACAGCGCCGGGCGACATGTGGCTGGCCGTGACGCTGGCCGACAAGGCGCCGCTGTCGGTGCTGGTGCGGCTGCCCCCGCTGCAGGTGTCGCCCTGGGCGCTGGCGGCCCTGGTGGGGCAGTTTGCGCTGCTGGCGGCCCTGGGCGCCTGGGCGTTGCGCCAGGCCACGCGTCCGCTGGCCCTTCTGGCCGACGCAGCCGACGCGCTGGATCCGGCGCGCATGACCTCGGCCGGGCCGGACCTGCCGGTTACCGGCCCCAGTGAGGTAGCGCGTGCAGCGGCGGCTTTCAACGGCATGCAGCAGCGCATCCGTGCCCATCTGGACGAGCGGGTTCGCATCCTGGCGGCGGTGTCGCACGACCTGCAGACGCCCATCACCCGGCTGCGCCTGCGCGCCGACCTGATGGACGATGCGTTGCTGCGCGAACGGCTGCAGGCCGACCTGGCTGAAATGCAGGCCCTGGTGGAAGAAGGGCTGTCCTATGCCCGCACGGCGCAGGCGGTGCAGGAACCCGCGCAGCGCCTGGACCTGCGAGCGCTGCTGGACAGCATTGCGCTGGACTACAGCGACAGCGGGCGCGACGTGGTGTTGTTGCCCGGTGAACCGGGTCACTGCACGACGCGCCCTCAGGCCCTGCGCCGGCTGGTGTGCAACCTGGTGGACAACGCGCTGAAATTCGCAGGTGCCGCGCAGATCAACCTCAGCCGGCAGACGCCGGGCGGCTGGCGGTTACAGGTACTGGACCGCGGGCCCGGCATACCGGCTGAAGCGCTGGAGGCGGTCAAGCAGCCGTTTTACAGGCTGGAGGGCTCGCGCAACCGCGAAACGGGTGGCAGCGGGCTGGGATTGGCCATCGCGGACCAGTTGGCGTCAGCCCTGGGCGGGCGGCTGCTGCTGGCTCAGCGCGAGGGTGGCGGACTGGATGCCCGCGTGAACCTGCCGGACAGCGCACCCTGAGCAGTGCGTACTGCGCCGGGTGGTTCAGGCGGCGGCCTCCAGGCCGTTGGCAAAGTGTTGCTGCATGCGCTGCATGGCCATGCCGGCATCCCGCGCGGACAGGGCGGCCATGATGGCGGCATGCTCGGCCAGTGACTCCTCGATACGCCCGCTCTTGAGCAGGGAGTTGTGGCGGTTCAGTTTCATGACCTTGCGCAGGTCGGCCACCATCTGGTCGCGCCAGCGGTTGTCGGCGATCTCCAGCAAGCGCATGTGAAAGCGTTCGTTCACGGCGAAGAAGCGGTCACGGTTGCCGGTGGCGGCTTCCAGCTCGGCATGCAGGGCCTGCAATTCCCTGAGCTGGGCGTCCGAGGCCCTGGTGGCGACCACGCCTGCCGCGTCAGATTCAAGCAGGCTGAGCAGGTGGTACACGTCGCTCAGGTCTTTTTCATTGACCTCGGTGACATAGGCGCCGCGGCGCACTTTCATGGTCACCAGGCCTTCGGCGGCCAGCACCTTGAGCGCTTCGCGCAAGGGGGTGCGGCTGATACCGTATTCGTCGGCGATCTTCAACTCGTCGATCCAGCTCCCGGGTTCCAGTTCGCGCCGGAAAATGCGCTGGCGCAGCAGCTCAGCCACCTCTTCATAGAGTGCGCGGGGGGTCAGGGTGACAGCAGCCATGGGGCGGATTTTATGTCAGGAAATATTTTGCATCAATAATTATGAATGATGTAAACTCCGGGGAAACCCTTCAAAAGACGGCGTCATGAGTCAAAACCAGCCCGAATTCCCGCCCGCAAGCCTAGAAGCCTGGGCCAAAGCGGCCGCCAAATCCGCCCCCGGCGGTGACGTGGACGCGTTGAACTGGCACACCCCCGACGGCATCACTGTGAAGCCGCTGTACACGGCGGCTGACACGGCCGGGCTGCCGTATGCCAACACCTTGCCCGGCTTTGCCCCTTATGTGCGCGGGCCGCAGGCCACCATGTATGCGGTGCGGCCCTGGACGATTCGCCAGTACGCCGGCTTTTCCACGGCCGAGGAGTCCAATGCGTTCTATCGCAAGGCGCTGGCCGCCGGTGGGCAGGGCGTGAGCGTGGCTTTCGACCTGGCTACCCACCGCGGTTATGACTCTGATCATCCCCGTGTTGCCGGAGATGTCGGTATGGCTGGCGTGGCC
>CAZUJD010000045.1:0-4723 GCA_964620025.1 uncultured Ramlibacter sp.
ATCTTCCATTACATGGGCACGTCCACCTTCAGCAACTACACGGTGGCGCCGGAAATTTCGATGGCCAAGATCCGGCCTGATGCGCCGTTTGACAAGGTCTGCTACATCGGCTGCGGCGTCACCACCGGTATTGGCGCGGTGATCTTCACCGCCAAGGTCGAGGCGGGCGCCAACGTGGTGGTGTTCGGCCTGGGCGGTATCGGCCTGAATGTGATCCAGGGCGCCAAAATGGTCGGCGCCGACAAGATCATCGGCGTGGACATCAACCCAGCGCGCCAGGACATGGCGCGCCAGTTCGGCATGACGCACTTCATCAACCCCAAGGAAGTGGACAACGTGGTGGACGCCATCGTGCAGCTGACCGACGGCGGCGCCGACTACAGCTTTGAATGCATCGGCAACACCCAGGTCATGCGCCAGGCGCTGGAATGCACGCACAAGGGCTGGGGCCGCAGCATCATCATCGGCGTGGCCGAGGCGGGCGCGGAGATCAGCACGCGCCCGTTCCAGCTGGTCACGGGCCGCAAGTGGGAAGGCTCGGCCTTTGGCGGCGCGCGCGGCCGCACCGACGTGCCCAAGATCGTGGACTGGTACATGGAAGGCAAGATCAACATCGACAGCCTCATCACCCACACCATGCCGCTGGCAGACATCAACAAGGGCTTTGACCTGATGAAGCGCGGTGAATCGATCCGCGGCGTGGTGATCTACTGATGGCGATGGGGACAACAATGGAGGTGCTCAGCGAGCATGCCTGCTTTGGCGGCGTGCAGCGCTTTTACCAGCATGCGTCGGCGCAAGTAGGCCTGCCCATGAAGTTCTCGGTGTACTTGCCGTCGCAAGCCATGGCGGGCGCCAAGGTGCCCGCGCTGCTGTACCTGGCAGGCCTGACCTGCACCGAAGAAACCTTCATGATCAAGGCCGGTGCGCAGCGCCTGGCCGCTGAACTGGGTGTGGCGCTGATCGCGCCCGACACCAGCCCGCGCGGCGCGGGTGTGCCGGGCGAATCCGGCAGCTGGGACTTTGGCGTGGGCGCGGGCTTCTACCTGGATGCGACGCAGCCACCCTGGGCGAAGCACTGGCGCATGGAAAGCTGGCTCATGAAAGAGCTGCTGCCGCTGGTCACGGCGGAACTGCCCATCGACGCCCGGCGCATCGGCGTCTTTGGCCACTCCATGGGCGGGCACGGCGCGCTCACGCTGGCGCAGCGCCACCCCGGTGTGTTCAGGACTCTGTCGGCCTTTGCGCCGATCTGCGCGCCCACGCAGTGCCCCTGGGGGCACAAGGCGTTCATGGGTTACCTGGGCACTGACACGGGTGCGTGGAAGGCGCACGACGCCACGGCGCTGATGGCCGCGCAGACTCAGGCCCCGTACCCCGGCGGCATCCTCATCGACCAGGGACTGGCCGACAAATTCCTGGCCGAGCAGCTGCACCCGCACCTGTTTGAGGCCGCCTGCCAGACGGCAGGCCAGCCGCTGACGCTGCGCCGCCATGCGGGCTACGACCACGGCTATTACTTCATCGCCAGCTTCATCGGCGACCATCTGCGTTTTCATGCGCAGGGTTTGGGTTGAACCTGCTGCGGTTCAGCGGTAAGCAGCGTTGCTCCGCGCCAGTTTGCCCAGCAGCTTGCGCAGCGCGAGCTTCTCGGTGGGTACCAGGGACTTGAGCACCTGCGCCTCATGGGACTTGGCCTGCTCCACCAGCGGCTTGACCAGCCGCCGCCCCGCCGCTGTCACGGCCACCAGCGTGCGCCGCTGGTCGGTGGGGCAGGCCTGCAGCGCCAACCAACCCTGTTCGGCCATGCGCTGCACCAGCTTGGTCACCGTGGGTTGCTTGCTGAGCACTTCGTGGGCCAGCTGGCTGACGGTCAGCGGTTCGCTGTCGTGCAGCGTGGCCAGCACGCGCCATTCAATGCTGCTCAGGCCTGCGGCCCGCACATGGGCGTCAAAATCCTTGTACAGCGCGTGGTTGGCCTGGCCCAGCAGGTAGCCCAGGTAGCTGTCCACGAAGCGTGGGGCGCTCATGGCTTGGGCGTCGCCGGGCCGCCACGCAAGCGAAGCGCAGCCTTCGGCCGTGCGGGCGTGAAGGCCCCCCCGGGGGGCAGCGAAGTACACGAAGTGACGAGCGTGGGGGCCATATTCACAGCGGGTGCTCAGTGAAGAAACGGCCTCCGTGGAACAGCAGCGGCGACGCGCCCGTGCGGTGGCTGCAGCGTTCAACCTCGCCCACAAAGATGACGTGGTCGCCTTCTTCGTAGCGGCTGCGGTTGAAGCATTCAAACGTGGCCGCCGCTCCCGCCAGCAGCGGCGCACCGCCCGCGCCCTCGGTGAATGCAACGCCGGACCAGCGGTCGGCGCCCTTGAGCGCAAAACGTTCGGCCAGATCCTTTTGCCCGGCGGCCAGGATGTTGATGGCGTAGTGCGAACCGGTGCTGAAGGCCGGCATGGAGCCCGCGGCCCGCGCCAGGCTCCACAGCACCAGCGGCGGGTCCAGCGACACGGAGTTGAACGAGTTGGCGGTCAGGCCGATCAGGTCGCCCGCTGCGGTGCGCGCGGTGACGATGGTCACGCCCGTGGCAAACATGCCCAGCGCAGCGCGGAACTCCGGGCCGGAGAACACGGGGGGCTGGGCTTTGCGGGGTGGATTCACGGGCCTGAGTTTACAGGGGGTGCCTGGGCTGCAATTTACATGAAATTTCATGTATTATGAAGTGGAACAAAGGCCCTTGTCATGTTGCAGGAAAAGACCGAACCCGCGTGGATCGATGCATTTGAAGCCGTGCTGCGCCGCTGCGCGCTGCAGCCCGGCGACGCCGTGGCCGTGCTGGGCGAAAGCCAGAGCCGTCCGGTGCTGATGGAGCTGGCCCGGCTGGCGGCAGCGCGTATCGGCGCGCAGGTATTCACTCTGGTGCTGCCGTCGGTTGTTGACAGCGCGCAGCCCGTTACGCGGTCCACCGGCGCGTCAGGCGCCATCCGCAACCTGGCGCCGGTGGTGTCGGCGCTGGCGGCCAGCACGCTGGTGGTGGACTGCACGGTCGAAGGCCTGATGCACGCGCCGGAGCTTCCGGCCATCCTCAAAGGCGCCAACGGAACCCAGCCTCGCGTGGTGTACGTCAGCAACGAACACCCCGAAGCCCTGGCCCGCCTGCTGCCCGACGACAGCACCGAGGCGCGCGTGAAAGACCACGTCAAGCGCCTGCGCGCGGCCAAACAGATGCGCGTGACGTCCGCCGCCGGCACCGACCTGCGCATTGCGCTGCAGGGCGCGGTGGCGGGTGGCAACTGGGGCTACACCACGCGTCCCGGCACCATGACGCACTGGCCCGGCGGGCTGGCGCTGTGCTTTCCGGCGGCGGGCTGCGTCAACGGTACGCTGGTGCTGGCCGAAGGCGATGTGAACCTGACCTTCAAGCGCTACATCGAGCGGCCCATCACGCTCACGATAGAGAACGACTACGTCACAAAGATTGACGGCGCGGGCGTGGACGCCGAGCTCATGCGCAGCTACATCGCCGCCTGGGGCGACCGCGAGGCCTATGCGGTCAGCCACGTGGGCTGGGGCCTGAACGACGCCGCGCGCTGGGACAGCATGGCCCTGTACGACAAGCGCGACTTCAATGGCACCGAGCTGCGCGCCTTTGCCGGCAACTTCCTGTACAGCACCGGCGCCAACGAGGTGGCCGGGCGCCATACGGCGGGGCATTTCGATCTGCCGCTGCGCCACTGTACGGTCATGCTGGACGGCGAGCCGGTGGTGGACGCTGGAAGGGTGGTCTCGTGATCCCGACGTTCACTACCTTGGGCAAAGGCCACACGGTGCTGATGCTGCACGGTATCGGCGGCGGTCATCTGGCATTTGCGCCGCAGGTGGAGACGCTGGCCTCGCAGGGTTACCGCGCCGTGGCCTGGGACATGCCGGGCTACGGACGCAGCGCGCCGATCGAGCCCTATACCTTCAAGGGACTGGCGCAAAGCTGCATCGCGCTGATCGAAGCCCTGCAATGCGACGGCGTCACCCTGCTGGGTCACAGCATGGGCGGCATGGTGGCGCAGGAGGTGGTGGCGCGCCGGCCCGAGCTGGTCAGCCGGCTGGTGCTGTGCGGCACGTCTCCGTCATTCGGCAAGCCCGACGGCGACTGGCAGCGCGAGTTCATCGCGCAGCGCACCGCCCCGCTGGATGCGGGCAAGACCATGGGTGAGCTGGCCGAGGTGCTGGTGCCGCAGATGGTGGGGCCCGGCTCGCTGCCCGAAGGCGTCAAGCTCGCCACCCACTGCATGAGCGGGGTCAACCCGTCCACCTACCGCCGGGCGCTGGAATGCATCGTCACCTTTGACCGGCGGGCCAACCAGGGAAACATCCACGTGCCCACCTTGCTGGTGGCTGGCGAGCACGACCGCAATGCCCCCAGCGCCGTCATGCAGAAGATGGCGCGCGCCATTCCCGGCAGCACCTTCATCGAGATGAAGGGCATCGGCCACCTGCAGAACCTGGAAGCGCCCGACGAATTCGACGCGCTGCTGATGAACTTTCTGGCGCTGCCGCGCGTATTGCATTGATGCATGCCGGCTGCAGCCGGCCCCGCCCCAAGGAGACCTCCCATGAACGACCGCACCCTGCCGGATGCCCTGGGCTTCACGCCCGCTGTGGGCGACATGCCCTTCACCCCGAAACAGCGCGCGCTGCTGTCGCTGGCCGGCGAGCTGGGTCGCACGAAGTT
>CAZUJD010000045.1:4733-15455 GCA_964620025.1 uncultured Ramlibacter sp.
CGCGCGCTGCGCAGTGGGACGAGACGGCGGGCTTTCCGTTTGCCAACTATGACGACCTGCGCGATGCGGGCTTCCTGAAGCTGTGTGTGCCCGAATCGCACGGCGGCCTGGGGGCCGACTACGCGACCTACATGATGGTGGCCGCCGAGATCGGCCGCCACTGCGGTGCCACCGCGCTGACCTGGAACATGCACATCTGCTCCACTATGTGGACGGGCGTGCTGGCCGATGGCGTGCCGATGACGGACGCACAGCGCGCCGAACACGTGAAGCGGCGCGAATTGCACTTCAGCCGCATCGTCAACGACGGCGCGATCTACGCGCAGCCGTTCAGCGAAGGCAGCGCGGCGGCGGCCGGGCGTGCGCCATTCGGCACGACCGCCAGGAAAGTCGACGGGGGCTGGCTCATCAACGGCCGCAAGATTTTCGCCAGCCTGTCGGGCGCGGCCAATTACTACGGCGTGCTGTGCACCGAAGACAGGGGCGACGAGCACCCCGATGCGCGCGACACGCTGTACATCAGCGTGCCGGCCACGTCGGCAGGGTTCAGCATCAGCGGCGACTGGAACCCGCTGGGCATGCGCGGCACGGTCAGCCGCAACCTGCATTTCAAGGACGTGTTTGTCAGCGACGACGAGCAGCTCATGCCGCGCGGCATCTACTTCAAGGGCGCACAGACCTGGCCGGCCATGTTCTTCACGCTGGCGCCCACCTACCTGGGGCTGGCCAATGCGGCTTACGATTTCACGGTGCAGTACCTGCGCGGCGAGGTGCCGGGTGAGCCGCCGGTCAAGCGCCGCATGTACCCCACCAAACAGATCGCCGTGGCGCAGATGCGCATCCAGCTGGAAAGCCTGCGCAGCCTGTTCACCCGCGCGATCCTGGAGGCCAAACCCAACCCGACCAAGGACGAAAAAATGCGCCTGTATGCCGCGCATTACAGCGTGATGGAAGGCGCCAACGACATAGCCCGGCTGGCCATCCGCACCTGTGGCGGCCAGAGCATGATGAAGCACCTGCCGCTGGAGCGCATCTATCGCGACAGCCGTTGCGGCTCGCTCATGCTGCCCTGGACGGCCGAGCTGGTGCTGGACCGCATGGGCCGCGAGACACTGTACGAGTCTGGCGAAAGGGACGAATAGGCCGGCCCCGCGTGATGCGGCAGCTGATAATCGGGCCAGATGCGACCCCCCATCCTGCCCCTTGTCGCCACGTGCGTGGCGCTGCTGCTGGCGGCCTGCTCTGATTCATCGGCGCCGCCGGTGGCGGTCCAGGACGCCGCGCCGACCGCGCGGTCAGCGCCCCCGGCACCGGCCGTGATGGCCAGTGACACCGAATGCCAGGCGCTGGTGCGCCGCCTGCCCAACCTGCGCATGGCGCAGTGCACCCAGGCCGCGCTGCAGGACTCGGGTGCGCGGTCGGTCAAGGGCCTGCCGCTGTACACCCGCGACGTGCGACCCGAAACGCCGCGCCAGCGCGTGCTGGTGATCGGGGCCATCCACGGCGACGAGTTGTCTTCGGCGTCGGTGGCCTTCCACTGGATCGCCCTGGCGCAGGACCCGCACATTGCCCTGCCCCAGCCGATCCACTGGCGCTTCATCCCGGTGCTCAACCCGGACGGCCTGTTTCACCAGCCGCCGCGGCGCATGAACCACAACGGCGTGGACCTGAACCGCAACTTTCCCACACCCAACTGGGAGCGCGACGCCGCCATCTACTGGAACCAGCGCGTGCGCCGCGACCCGCGCCGCTGGCCCGGCCCGCGCGCCATGTCCGAGCCCGAAACAAAATTCGTGCACGCGCAGATGGTGGACTTCAAACCCGACCTGATCGTGAGCATCCACGCGCCCTACGGCGTGCTGGACTTTGACGGCCCGTCGGTGCCGCCCAGCAAGCTGGGCCGCCTGTACCTGGACCAGGTCGGCATCTTTCCCGGCTCGCTGGGCAACTACGGCGGCGTGCACAAGGGCGTGCCGGTGGTGACGGTGGAGCTGCCCAATGCCATGCGCACCCCGCTGGACAGCGAAACCCGCCAGATGTGGGTGGACCTGCTGCGCTGGATGAGCGAAAGGCTGGGGCCGGGCGCGCGTTAGGAAAATCGGCGAGACTGTCGGGTCAGGAGATCGAGAATGACCCACGACACCACCGACATCGCCACCCGTTTCGGCAGCGGCCAGGCCGTTCGGCGCCTGGAGGACGAAGCCCTGCTCAAGGGCACCGGCCAGTACACCGACGACATCGCGCCAGAAGGCCAGCTGCGCCTGTGTTTTGTGCGCTCACCCTACCCGCACGCACGCATCGTGTCGGTGGACACCAGCGCGGCCAGGGACATGCCCGGCGTGGTGGGGGTGTACACCGGCGCCGAGCTGGCGGCCGCAGGCGTCAAGCCCATTCCCGGCAGCGCCAACTTCAAGCGCGCCGGCGGTGCCCCGGGCGCCACGCCCGACCGCCGCGTGCTGGCCCATGAATGCGTGCGCCATGTGGGTGAGGCTGTGGCCATGGTTGTGGCAGACACCATGCAGCAGGCGCGCGACGCGGCCGAGGCCGTGTATGCGGAGTACGAGGAGCTGCCCCATGTGGTGGGCGTGACGGCAGCCACCTCTGCCGGTGCGCCCGTGCTGTGTCCGCAGGCACCAGACAACATCGCCGCCGAAATGCGTCATGGCAGCGAAGCCGCCACGGCCGAAGCCTTTGCCGCTGCGGCGCATGTGGTCAAGCTCAACATCACCAACCAGCGCGTGGCCGCTCTGACCATCGAGCCGCGCTCGGTGCTGGCCTGGATCGCCGAAGACGGGCGCCTGACGCTGCGCATGAGCAGCCAGATGCCCAGCGGCGTGCGCAATTCGCTGTGCAACGACATCCTGGGCCTGCCGCGTGACCAGGTGCGCGTGACCGTGGGCGACGTGGGCGGTGGCTTTGGCATGAAGACCGGCATCTACCCCGAAGACGCCGCCGTGGCCTGGTGTGCCCACACGCTGCGCCGCCCGGTCAAATGGATTGCCGACCGCAGCGAGGAATTCCTGACCACGGCCCATGGCCGCGACCTGCAAACGCAAGCCGAAATGGCGCTGGCGGCCGACGGCAAGGTGCTGGCGCTGCGCCTGCGGTCGCTGGCCAACGTGGGCGCCTATGCCACCGGCACAGGCGTGGCCATCCAGCTGCTGATCGGCCCCTGGGTGCAGACCAGCGTGTATGACATCCCCACGATCGATTTCCACTTCAAGGCGGTGCTGACCAACACTGCGCCCACCAGCGCTTACCGCGGCGCGGGCCGGCCCGAGGCCATCTTCATCATGGAGCGGCTGATGGACGAGGCCGCCCGCCAGGCCGGCCTGGACCGGATCGCGCTGCGCCGGCGCAACTTCATCCGGCCCGAGCAGATGCCGTACAAGAACCCCATGGGCCAGACCTATGACACCGGGCAGTTTGAAAAGGTCATGGACCAGGGCCTGGCGCTGGCTGACTGGAGCGGATTCGAGGCGCGTGCCGCGCAGAGCAAGGCGCGCGGCAGGCTGCGTGGGTTGGGCATCAGCACATTCCTGGAATGGACCGGCGGCAACGTGTTTGAAGAGCGTGTCACGGTTGACGTCAAGGGTGACGGCACGATTGAAGTGTTCTCGGCCGTCAACCAGATGGGCCAGGGCATTGCGACCACGCTGGCTCAGCTGGTGGTCGATGTGTTTGGCGTGCCCATCGAGCGCGTCAAGGTGATCCTGGGCGATACCGACCGCGGTGACGGTTTTGGCAGCGCGGGCTCACGGTCGCTGTTTACCGGCGGCTCGGCCATGCGCGTCGGATCGGAACGCACGATTGACCATGCGAAGCAGCTGGCGGCCAGGGAGCTGGAGGCGGCGGAGCAGGACATTGACTATGCCGCCGGCCGCTTCAGTGTCAAGGGCACTGACGTGGGCATCGACCTGTTCGCCCTGGCCGGCAAGCAGGCCGGTGGCGTGATCCACATGGACAGCACCAGCGCCGTGAGCGGGCCGACCTGGCCCAACGGCTGCCATGTGAGTGAGGTCGAGATCGATCCGGCCACCGGCGAGGTGCAGGTGGTGCGCTACAGCAGCGTCAATGACGTGGGCCGGGTGGTCAACCCCATGATCGTGCGCGGCCAGCTGGACGGCGGCGCGGTACAGGGCATCGGCCAGGCACTGCAGGAACACATGGTCTATGACGCAGACACCGGCCAGCCCGTGACCGGCAGCCTGATGGACTACTGCGCACCGCGCGCCGACGTGATGGCCTGCGACTTCGTGACCGAGATGGATGAGTCAACCCCCTGCAAGAACAACCCGCTGGGAGTGAAGGGCGTGGGTGAGCTGGGCACCATCGGTGCGGGGCCCAGCGTGGTGAACGCGGTGGCCGATGCGCTGGCGCGCGCGGGCAAGGCCACTGTGGCGCCCACCATCCAGATGCCGTTGACGCCGGCAAAGGTGTGGGAGCTGCTGGCCGCTTAGGTGGTCTGGCGCAGCGCCCGCTCAATCCGGTTCTTCGCCACCGTCGTCTTCGGCACCTTGAACGGGAACCAGCTGCGCACGTCCTGCTCCAGCCCGATGCCGTGCATGTAGTTGTAGATGGCTTTCTTGAGTGCACCGCCCAATGCGTCGTGGTCCACGCCGGTGGGGTCGTGAAAGGCGATGTCGTTCTTGGCAAAGGCGCCCGGCGGCAGCGGCTGCAGCGTCACGCCGTAGTCTTCGGGGTGCTGGCCTACGGGTGAATGCACGGTGCAGGCAAAGCGGTGGAAGAACCCGCTCTGGATGCAGCCGTTCTCAAACAGCTGGCGCACATACTCCAGCGCGTCCACCGTGTCCTGCACCGTCTGCGTCGGAAAGCCGTACATCAGGTACGCATGCACCAGGATGCCGGCGTCGGTGAACGCCCGCGTCACGCGGGCCACCTGGTCCACCGACACGCCTTTTTTCATGAGCGTCAGCAGCCGGTCCGACGCGACCTCGAGCCCGCCTGATATCGCAATGCAGCCGCTGTCGGCCAGCAGCTGGCACAGCTCGGGGCTGAATGACTTTTCAAAGCGGATGTTGCCCCACCACGAGATGCCGGTGTTGCGGGCGATCAGCTCCTGCGCCAGCGCCTTGAGCGCCTTGGGCGGCGCCGCCTCGTCCACAAAGTGAAACCCGGTCTGGCCGGTTTCGCGCACGATGGATTCGATGCGGTTGGCCAGCTCGGTGGCCGACGCGCCTTCGTAGCGGCTGATGTAGTCCAGGCTCACGTCGCAGAAGCTGCATTTCTTCCAGTAACAGCCGTGCGCCACGGTCAGCTTGTTCCAGCGCCCGTCGCTCCACAGCCGGTGCATGGGGTTGAGCATGTCCAGCAGCGACAGGTACTTGTCCAGTGGCAGGCCGTCCCAGGTGGGCGTACCCACCTCGGCGAATGCGACATCGGGCTCGGCCAGGTGGATGTAGCGCACGGCGCCCTCTTCGCGCACAAAGGTACGCACCAGCCGCTGGCGACCGCGCCGGCCCTGCAGGTGTTCCAGCAGCGCCAGCAGCGGGCGTTCACCCGCGTCCAGCGTTACATAGTCGAAAAAGTCGAACACGCGCGGCTCGGCCAGCTCGCGCAGTTCGGTGTTGACGAAGCCGCCGCCCAGCACGGTGGTGATTTGCGGGCGGTGCGCCTTGATGCTCTGCGCGATGCGGAATGCCGCGTACACCGCGCCCGGAAACGGCACCGACAGCAGCACCACGGTGGGTTCGTGGCGGGCGATGACTTGCAGCGTCAGCGCGTGCAGCGTGTCGTCCACCAGGTTGGGCGGCGCGGCCAGGGCTTGCGCCAGCGGATCGAAGGTGGGCTGGCTGCCCGCCAGCGATTCGGCGTAGCGCACGAACTCAAACCGCGGGTCCACCGCGTCGCGCAGCACGTCAGCCAGGTCGTTCAGGTACAGCGTGGCCAGGTGGCGCGCGCGGTCCTGCAGGCCCAGGGCGCCAAAGGCCCAGCCCAGCGGGTCGCCGCCTTCGTCGTCCACGTACACGTCCAGCGATTCAAAGCGCGGTCCTTCGGGCAGGTAGTTGCGTCCCGCAATGCGGTGCGCCAGCGTGGCGTCGCGCCCCTGCAGGAAGGCGATGACCGGTGCGATGGTGGCCAGGTAACGGTCGCGCTGCGCTGCAAAGGCCTGCACGGCGGGGCTTTGCTTTTTGCCTGGCAACGCGTCCACCTGTTGTGCCACGGCGCGCAAGCCGTCGGGCGACAGCAGGCGCAGCACCAGCGCCAGCGCCAGGTCTTCCTGCACGGCCGGCACCCCGCGCGAGCGCAGGAAGCCGGTGAGGTAGGCGGTGGACGGGTAGGGCGTGTTCAGCTGCGTCATCGGCGGGATGACGGACAGCACGCGTAGCGGCAAGGCGGTGTGATCGGCAGGCAAGTGCCGATTATCGGCGGCGCGACGGGCTCATGCCGTGCGGGCGCGGTCCACGTCCGGGCTGCGGTACATGGCTTCGGGGATGGTGGCCAGCGCCGAGTCGTGCAGCTGCTGCGGCGCCAGGCCGTAGAACTTCTGGAAGCTCATGATCAGCGGCCGCCATTTGTCCGGGTCCACCCGGTCGGGCTGGCCGTCCAGGATGATGCCGGGGGACAGGTGCACGCGCGTCATGCGCAGTTCCAGCGCCAGCGCGGCACCGTGCAGGAGCCTGTCGCCCCGGGCCATGGTGTGTTTGCCTTCCAGCACGGCCTCCAGCTGCACCGGGCATTCGCGCACGCGGGGCGCAGCCACCGTGTGCGACGCCACGGGGGTCAGGCCGGCCAGCGCGAACTTGTCCTTCACATGGCGGTAGCCGCGCTGGGCCTTGCGTGCCGGCACTGGCTGGCTGCCGGTGGTCAGAGCCAGGCGGTTCACTGCGCCCACCTCGGCCTGCGACGGCAGGTTCAGCACGCACTGGCCCGTGCGCAGGATGTTGTGCGTGGTCTGCGAGCCGCTTCCCAACCCGATCATGCAGCGCCAGCCCAGCCAGAAGACGGACGACATGGGGGCCAGGTTGGTAGTGCCATCCTCGTTGACCGTGGAAATCAGCACGACGGGGGTGCCGAAGTAAAGAATGGCGGGTTCGCTGGTGATGTGCATGAAAGGCTCCTGTGGCAAAGACCTGACTGTCCTTGCTACAGGGCAACTGTGCTGGCCGTTGCCGGACATGCTATTGGCAGATGCGTTGCGGCATCACTTCGGGCGCGGCCCGCCGCCTCCCGGGGAGCCTAGCCACCTGCCCCGTACACCAGCCCTGCCGCCACCCCGCCAAACATGTCTCCCTCCACCAGCGGCGTGTCTGCGAATGCCGCCTGCAAAGCATGCTGGAAAGGCATGAGCGCCGATGAACCGCCGGTCAGGTAGATGGCGGTCAGTTCGTGCGGCTTGAGGCCGGCAGCCTGCACGCAGTCCTGCGCGCACAACACCACGCGCGCCAGCAGGGCCTGCAGGTACTGCGTCATGGCGCCGGCGTCAAAACCCGATTGCAGGCCGGGCTCGATGTAGGCCAGGTCCAGTGTGGCGGCGCCCCCGGTCTGGCTGGTGGAGATCTTGGCCTGTTCCACGTCGTTGGCCAGGTGATGGCCCAGGCGTTCTTCCAGCACCGTCATCAGGCGGCGGTGCAGGTTCAGGTCGGTGTAGTTCACGCGCAGGGCCTGTGCCTCGCGCAGGGCACGCGGCACATAGCGCCAGTGGATCAGGTGCCAGGTTGCCAGGTCAAAGAACACGGCGCTGGGCACTTCGCGCTGGCCGGGGCCGATGTGGCGAAAGCCCAGCAGGGGCATGGCGTGTTCCAGGCTGAGCTTCTGGTCGAAGTCAGTGCCGCCTATGTGCACGCCGCGCGTGGCCAGGATGTCCTGGGCGCGTTGCGCGGGCTGCCGTGCGCGGCCTGGCCCCAGCCGCACCACCGTGAAGTCGGATGTGCCGCCGCCGATGTCGGCCACCAGCACGATGCTGTCATGCGTGATGCGCTGCTCGTAGTCAAACGCGGCGGCGATCGGCTCCAGCTGGAAGCCCACGTTGCGCAATCCGGCCGCGTGCGCCGCCTGCAGCAGCATTTGCTGGGCCAGCGCGTCGCGCTGCGGGTCGTCGTCCACAAAGTGGACAGGCCGGCCCAGCATCACGCGGTCGGGCTCTGCGCCGGTGTGCCGGCGTGCCCGCGCCACGATCTCTTTCAGGAAGATGCCGATGATGTCCTGGAAGCTCATGGCCTGGCCGTTCACCTCGGTCTTTTCCAGCAGCAGCGCGCTGCCCAGCAGGCTCTTGAGCGAGCGCATGAGCCGCCCGTCCGCGCCCGTCAGGTACTGCGCCACCGCATCGCGGCCGAAATGAACGCGCCGGTCTTCGGCGTTGAAAAACAGCGCCGTAGGCAGGGCGAAGTGCTCGCCTTCCAGCTGCAATGGCTGCGCCGGGCCGTCGCCCACGCGCCAGGCGGCCGCCGAGTTGGACGTGCCGAAGTCAATGCCCAGAGTGGTGCTCACGGGCGCTGCGCCGGTTGCAGCAGGAATGTCCCGGCGCCGGCCACGGCGGCCGCATCGGCCTGCACGGCACCGGGCGGGCCACCCTTGCCCCACAGGGCGTCGCCCCAGCCCATCGACAGGAACTGCGCGCACAGCCGCACCGAGTCGATCATGGGCTGGGCCTTGGCCCGGTCACCGCTGGTGGTGACCAGGCGCAGGGTCTTGGCGGCCATGGCGTCCTTGAACGGCAGGCCCGGCACCCGCATCCAGGCGCTCCAGTGGTCCAGGTAGGTCTTCAGCGGTGCCGGGATGCTGTACCAGTACACCGGCGACACGAACACGATGTCGGTGGCGGCCAGGGTGGCATCCAGCAGCGTAGCCAGGTCGCCGGTGGGCGCAGGGTACTGGCCGGTGGTGTGGCGCAGGTCCACAAAAGGCGGCAGGTTCATGCCGGCCAGTGACAGCCAGGTCTGCGTCGTGCCGGAGGGCAGGGCGGCTGCGGCTTGGCGGGCCAGCCATTCGGTGTTGCCCAGGTGGCCCGTCTCGCGGGTGGAGGTGACGATGAAGAGAAAGTGTAGGGGTGTGGGTGGCGTGGGGCTCATGCCCGGCATGGTAGCCGCACCGCCCGGTGTCACCGGTGTGATGATGCCGGGTCGTCAGACCGGTGCGTGGGCCGGGGCGCGGGCCGGCGTGTCCATGCCGCAAAAGCCGAAGGCCATCGCCGGCTGTTCGCCGCTGATGAGTTCGGCCAGCGCCTTGCCCGAGCCCGCGCCATGCGTCCAGCCCAGGGTGCCGTGGCCTGCGTTGACCCACAACCCGCCCACGCGGGTGCGGCCGATGTACGGAATGTTGGTCGGCGTGGCAGGGCGCAGGCCGGTCCAGAAGCGGGGGTTGCCGCCGTCGGACTCACTGCGGGTGTCGCACACGCCGGGCAGCACCGTTTCAATGCGGTCGGACAGCATGCGGCAGCGCGCCTGCGCCAGCGGCGTGTCAAGCGACAGGTCGTAGCCGCCCAGTTCGATGGTGCCGGCCACGCGCAATTCGTCGCCCAGGCGGCTCATGGCGCATTTGACTTCGTCGTCGATGGTGCTCACAAAGGGGGCCAGTCCGGGCTGTTTGAGTTTGAACGTGGCGCTGTAGCCCTTGCCGGGGTAGATCGGCAGGTCCACCCCCACGCCGCGCAGCAGCGGGGCGGTGTAGCTGCCGCAGGCGGCCACCACAGCATCGGCATGCAGCGCGCGGTGGCTGCCGGTGATCCTGTCCTGCACGTGCACGGATTCAAGGGCGCCGCCGGCCTTGTCAAGCCGGCGGATATCGTGGCTGTACAGGAACGTCGCGCCCCGCGCCGCGCAGTCGCGCGCCAGCGCCTGGGTGAATGTGCGGGCGTCGCCGCTTTCGTCGCTGGCGGTATAGGTGCCGCCCACAATGCGGTGGGCAAATGACCTGAAGGCCGGCTCGATCTGCAGCAGCTCGTCACGGCTGACCACGCGGCGCTGCACGCCGTATTTCTGCATGAGCCGTGCAGCGTCGCCGGCGGCGTCGAACGATTTCTGGTCGGTGAAGTAGTGTGCGATGCCGCGTGTGAGCCGGTTGTACTCAATGCCCGTGGCACGCACCACATCCTTGAGCGCGGCATGGCTGTAGGCGCCCAGCGCCACCAGCTGCTGCACATTGCGCTCGAACGCGCGGTCGTTGCACTGGACCAGGAACTGCAGGCCCCAGCGCCATTGCTGCCAGTCCACCTGGGGCCGAAACAGCAATGGGGCGTCGTTGCGGAACATCCATTTCAGCAGCTTCAGCGGGGCGTCGCGGTTGGCCCACGGTTCGCAATAGCTCACCGAGATCTGAGCCGCGTTGGCAAAGCTGGTCTCCAGTGCGGCGTCCGGCTGGCGCTCCACCACCGTGACTTCGTGGCCCCGCTCCAGCAGGTGCCAGGCCGTGCTTGTGCCGATGATGCCGGCGCCCAGGACAAGAACTTTCATGGCGCCGAGTTTGGTGGAACTTGCCGCCGAATAAAAGAAAAATTAAACTCTATGAGAAAACATCAGCGCATCTAATGGAAAAGTGAATGAGCACGTTTGACCCCGACGCCCTGGAATGCCTGGCCGCCATCGTCGAAGAAGGCGGCTTTGAGCGGGCCGCCCAGCGGCTGTCGATCACCCAGTCGGCCGTGTCGCAGCGCCTGCGCGCGCTGGAGGCCCAGGTGGGAACGGTGCTGATCGTGCGCAGCCGGCCGCTCAAGCCCACGTCTGCCGGGCAGCTGCTGCTCAAGCACTCCAAGCAGCTGCGCCT
>CAZUJD010000046.1:0-15343 GCA_964620025.1 uncultured Ramlibacter sp.
CATTCGATGGCCTCGCGCACAAAAATGGCGTCAGCAATCCTGGCCCGGCTCAGCCGGGCCACAAAAGTGCCGCGCTGCGGCAGGGTCTCCAGCAGGCCTTCCGTCGCCAGCTGCCGAAAAGCCTCGCGCACCGGCGCACGGCTGACCTGCAACCCGTCGGACACCGCCTGCTCCGACAGCGCCATGCCAGGCAGGAAAGTGCAGTCCAGGATGGCCGAGCGAATCGATTCATACACGTCGCGCCCCATCTGGCCACGCGTGGGGCTGGCCGCGGGTGCGGCCAGCTCGGGAATGATCGGTCGGGTTCGTGCCATGTTGTCTATTTTATTTCGGGATACTAGAATACTAGATAACAACCCTGGAGACAAACCATGACCCTGCCTCGTTCCCCTCGCTCGACGCGCGCGTTCCTGCGCGTGGCTGTGTGCACTGCGCTCGCCGCAGCCTGGCCCCTGGCCGGCATGGCGCAAAGCGACTACCCCAACAAGCCCGTGCGCATCATTTCACCCTTTCCTGCGGGCGGCACCAGTGACGTGATGGCGCGCATGCTGTCAGACGAGCTGGCCAAACAGCTCAAGCAGCCCGTGGTCATTGAAAACATCGGCGGTGCTGGCGGCGTGGTGGGCACCGACCGCGGGCTCAAGGCACCGGCGGACGGCTATACGCTGATCCAGACCGGTGTGGGTCAGAACGCCGTAGCGCATGGCATCAACCCGCGCATGCCCTATGACTCCAACAAGGACTTCATCCACCTCACCCAGGTCCACTCCGGCCCCAACGTGCTGGTGGCGCACCCGTCCACGCCGTTCAACACGTTCCAGGAGTTCCTGGCCTACGGCCGGGCCAACCCGGGCAAGCTCAACTATGGGTACACGCCCGCCGCATCCGGCCACATGGCAATGGAACTGCTCAAGCAGACCGCCAGTACCTGCACCGGCGCCAAGAAGGAAAACTGCAAGCCGCTGTTCATGGTCGGCATCCCGTACCGCGGCGGTGGCCCGATGATGATCGACTTGCTGGGCGGACAGATTCCGGTGATGTTCATCAACCAGGACGTGGCACTGCAGCACATCAAGGCCGGCAAGCTCAAGGCGCTGGCAGTCAGCAGCCTGCAGCGCAACCCTCTGTACCCCGATGTACCGACGATCCATGAGGCCGGCTTCCCCGGTTTCAGCGCGTTGTCGTGGTCGGGTATCTCGGTCGCCAAGGGCACACCCAAACCCATTGTGGACAAGCTCGAGGCGGCGCTGACCGCCGTCATGAACACCCCCGCGATCCGCACCAAGATGGAAAGCGCCGGCTTTGTGGTGCCGCCGCTGGGCCAGTCCGAATACACGAAATTCGTGGCCAGCGAACTGGACCGCTGGGTCCGCGTGATCAAGGTCGCTGGCATCAAGGCGGATTGACAAGGCTCCTACATGACACGCAAAACCTACGACCAGCTGCGCAGCGCGCGCTGGTTTGCCCCCGATGACTTCCGTTCGTTCGGCCACCGGTCGCGGGCCATGCAGATGGGCTACGACCATGCCGATTGGGAAGGCAAGCCCATCATCGCCATCCTCAACACCTGGAGCGACATCGGCAACTGCCATTCGCACTTCAAGAACCGGGTGGAAGAGGTCAAGCGCGGCGTGCTGCAGGCCGGCGGCTTTCCGATCGAGCTGCCCTGCATTTCGGTAGCGGAAAACTTCGTCAAGCCCACCACCATGCTGTACCGCAACCTGCTGGCCATCGAGGCTGAGGAACTGCTGCGCAGCCATCCGGTGGACGGCGCGGTGCTCATGGGCGGCTGCGACAAGACCACGCCCGGCCTGCTGATGGGCGCATTCAGCATGGGCATACCGTGCATCTACCTGCCCGCCGGCCCCATGCTGCGCGGCAACTGGAAAGGCAAGACCCTGGGCTCGGGCTCGGACGCCTTCAAGTACTGGGACGAGCGCCGTGCCGGCAACATCAGCAAGGCCCAGTGGATGGAAATCGAGGGCGGCATTGCCCGCAGCGCCGGCACCTGCATGGTGATGGGTACCGCCGCCACCATGATGGGCATCTCGGAAGCGCTGGGCATGACGCTGCCCGGTGCCTCCAGCATTCCCGCGGTGGACGCCAACCACCAGCGCATGGCCACCCAGTGCGGCCGCCGCATCGTGGACATGGTCTGGGAAGACCTGACGCCCGCACGGCTCCTGACGCGCCAGAGCTTTGAAAACGCCGTGACCGTGGCCATGGCCGAGGGCTGCTCGACCAACGCCATCATCCATCTGGTGGCCATCTCGCGCCGCGCAGGCCTGCCTGTGACGCTGGACGACTTTGACGCCTTCAGCCGCAAGGTGCCGGTCATTGCCAACATCCGGCCCAGTGGCGACAAGTACCTGATGGAAGATTTTTACTACGCCGGCGGCATGAAGGCACTCATGAAAACGCTGGCCGACGGCGGCCTGCTGCACCTGGACGCCATGACGGTCAATGGAACCACCGTGGGGCAGAACCTGAAGGACGCCGAGGTCTACAACGACGACGTGATCCGTCCGCTGTCCAAAGCCATCTACAACGAAGGCGCGCTGGCGGTGCTCAAGGGCAACCTGGCACCCGATGGCTGCGTCATCAAACCCAGCGCCTGCAGCCCGCACCTGCTCACCCACACCGGCCCGGCCATGGTGTTTGACGACTACCCATCGCTCAAGAAAGCGATTGACGACCCCGACCTGGACGTGACGGCCGACCACGTGATCATCCTGCGCAACGCCGGCCCCCAGGGTGGCCCCGGCATGCCCGAATGGGGCATGGTGCCCATCCCCGTCAAGCTGGTGAAACAGGGCGTGCGCGACATGATGCGCATCAGCGACGCGCGCATGAGCGGCACCAGCTACGGTGCCTGCGTGCTGCATGTTTCGCCCGAGTCGTACATCGGCGGCCCGCTGGCCCTGGTGCGCAACGGCGACCTGATCACTGTGGACGTGCCCAACCGCCGCATCCACATGGCGGTGAGCGACGCCGAGCTGGCGCAGCGCAAGGCCGCCTGGACACCGCCGCCCAAACGCTTTGAGCGTGGCTACGGCCACATGTTCAGCAAGCACATCATGCAGGCGCACGATGGCTGCGACTTTGACTACCTGGAAACATCGTTCGGCGCACCGGTGCCAGAACCTGTCATCTACTGAACGCCGGCCCGCATGCACCGCATCCTCCAGCACGGCCGCCTGATGCCGTACCTTGAACAGGCCCTGGCGGCACAGTACGACCTGCATCCGCTGTACGCCGAGGCCGACGCTGCCACGTTCCTGCGCGAGCACGGCCACGAATTCACCGCCCTGGCCAGTTCGGCCCGCCACGGCGCCGACCGCGCGCTGATGCAGGCCATGCCCAACCTGAAGGTCATCTCCAGCCTCGGGGTGGGCTACGACACGTTCGATCTGGGCTTCGCGCGCGAGCGCGGCATCCAGATCGGCTACACGCCCGACGTGCTCAACGACTGCGTGGCCGACACGGCGTTCGGGTTGCTGATGGACGTGGCGCGTGGTTTCAGCGCGGCCGACCGCTACGTTCGCCGCGGCGAATGGCTGCGGGCCCCCTACCCGCTCGCCACACGCGTCAGCGGCAAGCGACTGGGCATCGTGGGCCTGGGCCGTATCGGCCGCGTGGTGGCGCGCCGCGCCGGCGGCTTTGACATGGACATCCGTTACCACAACCGAAACCTGGTACCGGACGTGCCATACGCCTACGAGCCGACGCTCAAGGGCCTGGCCGAATGGGCAGATTTCCTCGTGGTGATCAGCGCCGGCGGGGCTGCCACGCGGCACCTCATCTCTGGCGAGGTGCTGCACGCCCTGGGCCCACAGGGCTACCTGATCAACGTGTCGCGTGGCACGGTCGTGGACGAACAGGCGCTGGTCACGGCCCTGCAAACAGGCCGGATCGCCGGCGCCGGACTGGACGTTTACGACGATGAACCCAACGTCCCCCCTGCCCTGTTCGCCCTGGACAACGTGGTGTTGTTGCCGCACGTGGCAAGCGGCACCCATGAAACGCGCCGTGCCATGGCTGACCGCGTACTGGACAACCTGGCCGCCTTCTTTGCCAGCGGCGTCGTACCGGTGGCCGTGCCACTGGACAACTGATTCAAATGACGGAGATTCCCCATGGCCCTCAAGCCTGAGACCAAAGCCAAGCTCATGACCGTGAGCACCGCCACCCTGTGCACCGCCCTGTTCAAGCGCGGGCTGCGCAACCAGTTCATCCAGGACGTGCGGCCGGTCAACACCGACCTGTGCGCCAACCGGCCCAACATGGTGGGTGAGGCCTTCACGCTGCGCTACATCCCGGCGCGTGAAGATCTCAACCCCATCACGGTTTTCCAGGACCGCGCGCACCCGCAGCGCGTGGCTGTGGAGCAGTGCCCACCCGGCGCGGTGATGGTGTTTGACAGCCGCAAGGACGCCCGCGCGGCATCAGCAGGCTCGATCCTGGTTACGCGCCTGATGGTGCGCGGCGCCGCGGGCGTCGTCACTGACGGCGGCTTTCGCGATTCGCCAGAAATCGCGGCCATGCCCTTTCCCGCCTACCACAGCCGCCCCAGCGCGCCGACCAACCTCACGCTGCACCAGGCGCTGGACATCAACGTGCCCATCGGCTGCGGGGACGTGGCTGTCTGGCCCGGCGACGTGATGGTGGGTGACCGCGAAGGTGTGTTCGTCATTCCCGCCCACCTGGCCGACGACGTGGCAGACGAGGCTGTGGAGATGACCGCTTTCGAGGACTTTGTCACCGAAGAAGTCGGCAAGGGCCGCAGCATCCTGGGCCTGTACCCTGCCACCGATCCCCAGGCCCGGGAGGACTTCGCGGCCTGGCGCAAGGCGAAAAACCGTTAAGCCCAGACCACCGGCCCCCGCACGCCATACCACTTCTCGACCTTGTCGCCCACCGCCGCTTCAATGCGGTTGCGCTTGATCTTCATGGTGGGCGTCAGGCAGCCGTTCTCGATCGACCAGGGCTCACGCGCCACCACGATCATGCGCAACTGCTCATAGTCGGATACACGGTCATTCACACGCTTGAGGACCGCAGCCATCTCGGCTTCAAACTCGGCCTTGAACGCCGGGTCGGCCAGCCTGGGCCGCACGGCTTCGGCGGGCACGACCATGGCATAGGCGGACTGCTGGCCCACGCCCGAAACCAGTGACAACTCCACCATCGGGCATTCGTTGATCATGTTCTCGATCGGTGCGGGCGCCACGTACTTGCCCTTGCCGGTCTTGAACAGCTCCTTTTTGCGTCCGGTCAGCTTGAGCTGGCCTCCAGGCCCCACCTCGCCCAGGTCGCCGGTGCGGAAAAAGCCGTCGTCGGTGAACGATTCTGCGTCCAGGTCAGGCCGCTTGTAGTAACCCACCAGGGTGCCGGGTGACTTGATCAGCACCTCGCCGTCTTCATCGATGCGCCGCTGCACGCCGGGGAAGGTGATGCCCACGTAGCCGGGGTCCTTGAGCTGGTGCGTGGTGGTGTGCGAGAAGGCAAAGTCTTCGGTCATGCCGTAGCCCTCCACCAGGTGCAGGCCCAGGCGGCGGTACCAGGAAATCAGCGCCGGCGGGATCGGCGCCGAGCCGCTGCCGGCCTGGATCACCTCGTTCAGGCCCAGTTTGGTCAGCACCTTTTTGGCGACGATCTTGCCCAGGATGGGGATGGACAGCAGGCGGTCCAGCTTCTTTTGCGGCATGTTGGCAAACACGCCCTGCTGGAATTTGAGCCACAGCCGCGGCACCGAGATGAACACCGTGGGCCGGGCGCGCTGCAGGTCCTGCAGGAAGGTGTCCAGCGATTCTGCAAAAAAGATGTGCCCGCGCCCGAGCACGTAACTGGCGCACTCCACCCAGGCCCGCTCGAAGATGTGGGCCAGCGGCAGGTAGGACAGCACACGGTGGGTGAAGCCCGCACCCAGTTCCTGCTCCTGGTAGGCCACGATCCCTTCGCTGGCACGCGTCACACGCTCGAAGCTGTGCATCACTCCCTTGGGTGTGCCGGTGGAGCCCGAGGTGTACATCAGAAGGGCCAGATCCGAACCCGCACGTGCCGGCTTGCCAGCCATGGGCTGCGTTCTGGCCACGATGCTGTCCCAGCTTTCGCAGGCGGTTTTGGGCGCCAGGGGCAAGGCAATGCAGGGCAGGCCTTGCGGGATGCCTCCGACCTGCTGGTCAAAGGTGTCCAGCTTGCCGACAAACAGCAGGCTCGCCTCGCTGTGCTCCAGCACATAGCGCACCGTCTCGGCCGATTCGGTGGGGAAAATCGCCACAGTGGTGCCGCCGGCCATCCAGATGGCCAGTTCAGCCATGATGAAATGCGCGCAGTTCTTGGACAGGATGGCGATGCGCGCGCCAGGCTCAAAGCCACGCGACTGCAGATGGGTGGCCATGCGACGGGCCTGGTCCAGCACCTGGCTCCAGGTGTAATCCGCCACCTGCCCGCCCCCCAGTGGCTGGGTCAGGTAGACCTGGCTGGCACGGGCGGTTTCGTGCTCATAAACATAGTCAAGAATCAGTTTCTGGCTGGGCATGGGCTGCGTTCCTCGGGCAGGGATCTAACAAGGGTTCTGAAAGCCAAGAGCCTAGGTTGCGACGCCGTCGGCGAACAGCGGGGAAATGCTCATCCGTTTTGGGTGCGGATGCCTAGACACCCAGGCCAAACCAAGGGTTTACCCCGGTGCCTTAAGCGCAATGGACCGCTGCATGGCGCCATCCGGCGCAACTTTGTGACAGACGACCGCAGGGACAAGCTGCAAGATGGTGGACTTTGACACCGCCAGCCACCATCCATGAGGCCCTGAATGCACGAAGCACTGCCTGACGAACCCATGCTGACTCTGGGCGAGCGCGCCGCGATCAACGCGGGGCACTGGTTTTCATCGCTGTCCCCGACGCTGCGCCACGATATCCTGCGACACGCCTGCGTGCGCCGCTACCCTGATGGCCGGCTGATCTGCGCGCGCGGCGACCCGGCCCAGGAGTGGAGCGGTGTGGCCCGCGGCGCGGTGCGAGTCAGCGGTGGCAGCGCGGCGGGCAAGCAGGTCATCCTGACCTATGTGGCCCCGGGTGCCTGGATCGGCGACGTTGGCATCCTGGCCGGTGGTGTGCGCACGCATGACGCCTATGCCCATGGCGACACCACACTCGTGACCGTGCAGAAGGCTGACCTGCACGCCATCCTGGCGCGCCATGTCGAGCTGTACGACGCGCTGCTGCGACTGCAGGCCAAGCGGGTGCAGCACCTGTTCAAGGTGGTGGAAGAAGTGCACACGCTGTCGCTGCGGGAAAGGCTGGCCAAGCAGTTGGGACGCCTGATGCGGTCCTATGGAGTGCCGTCCGCCGCCGACGGTCAGGAAGTTCGCATCGGACTGCAGCTGGCGCAGGAAGACCTGGCGCAGCTGCTGGGTGCCTCACGTCAACGTGTCAACCAGCAGCTCAAGGTGATGGAGCGCGAAGAGGCCATCCGGATCCGGCCCGGCACGCTGGTGGTGCGCGACCCGCAGGCGTTGACCAGCCTGCCGGGTTGATGGCCCTTCAGGCCGAAGTCGCAGCCCGCACCAGCGCACTGGCAGGCGTCACCAGTTCGCCCAGTTGCGCCACCCGGTCCTGCTCGATGTATTGCAGCACCAGCTCGTTGATGCCACCAACCACAGCCATGGCCATCTGCGCAGTGATGCCACCTTGCAGCGTGGCCAGCATGAAGTCGGCAATCTCCTGGTTCACGCGGCGGCGCGCGGCCAGGCCCGCCGTCCCCAGACCCAGGATCTCAATGAACAGGGTGCGCATGAGGATGGGATTGCCCGCCATGCATCCCAGGTAGGCGGACAGGGCCTGTTCCACCTGGGTCTGCCAGCCGTGCGCCGGGTCGATGGCACCGCGCAGGACTTTCAGTGCGTTGTGACTGGAGGCCTCATACAGGGCGATCAGGCAATCGGCTTTGGTCTGGAAATGCTCATAGAACGTGCGCCGGGACACACTGGCCTCGCGCACGATGTCCGCAATGGTGGTGTCGGCATAGCCCTTGGCGGCCACGGCATGGGCCATGCCCTCCAGCAACCGGCTCCGGTGTCCATGAACGCTCGCTATCGTTTCAGCCATGTGACGATTCTGCTGCATGCAGCCGCGGATTCATTTGGTACTTGACAGTACCCTGATTGGGTCGCATGATCGCGCCACACGGTACACATTCGTACCAAGCATCCCGACTGGAGCCTCCATGTCAGACCTCGTTGTGCGACGCCTGCTGATCGATCTTGAAGCCCCCTTTGAGCGCCACTGGTGCGGGGGTGATGCCTTTCGTACAGCCCTGTTCAACGCGCTGTCCATGAGCTTTCCCGTGGGCGAGCAGTTTTTCATTGACTCGGTGCGCAACGGCCTGAAAGCGCTGCCGCCCGAGTTGCAGGACCAGTACCGCGCCGAGGTGCAGGGCTTTATCGGTCAGGAAGCCACACACCGGCGCATCCACGCCCTGTTCAACGGACACCTGGAAAAGCAGGGCCTGGTCAATGACTGGGCGCCGCGCGCGCAGGAGCGCATGAAACTGCTGGACGGGCTGGACCCGCGGCACCACCTGGGCATCACCGCCGCCAACGAACATTTCACCGCCATCCTGGCCGACTGGATGCTGGCCAATCCCGATCTGCTGGCGGCCAGCGAGGAGCGACTGCGCACGCTGTGGCTATGGCACAGCGCCGAGGAATCCGAGCACAAGAGCACCGCGTTCGACCTGTACCAGGCGCTGGGCGGCAGCCACGAGTGGCGCATCACCTGGTTCAAGCGCATCACGACCGTGTTCCTGATGGATACGCTGCGCCAGACCGTCAACAACCTGCGCCGGGACGGGACGCTTTGGAAGTGGAGCACCTGGAAAAGCGCGGTCAGCTACCTGTTTGGTGCACGCGGCCTGATCCGCCAGACCTACAAGCCCTGGCGCGAATACAAGCGTGCGGATTTCCATCCGCGCCAGCTGGAAACCAGCCTGTCAGAACGATGGCTGGCCGACAACGCCAGCCGCTACACGCCCGTGGGTGCCTGACACCTAGCCCGCCAGTCGCTGCAACGCCGCCAGGTCCGGGATTTCGAGGCCACCGCGATTGAGCCGCAACACGCCGCGCGCCTCCAGCTCCTTCAGGTTCTGGTTCACCGTCTGACGCGACACCGCCAGCATCATCGACAGCTGCTCCTGCGAAACCGCAATGCTGCGGCGGTGGACTCCCTGCTGCGCATCGCGCCGCACGCCGTAGCCTTCGGCCATCATGACCAGCCGCCGCGCCAGCCGTTGAGCCACCGGCAAAGACGCTGCCTCTTCCAGCGCCACAAAGGCCAGACGCAGCTTGTGGCTCATCAACAGGCCCAGTTCGCGCCAGTACGCCGGCTGCGCAGCCAGCATTTGCATGAGTGCCGGCTGGGCCACATGCAGCAGGCGCGCCGGCCCTTCGGCCACTGCATCATGGGTGCGGGGCTCGCCGTCAAACAGCGACACCTCGCCAAACCAGTGGGGAGGCTCCAGCAGCGTCAGCAACACCTCACGGCTGTCGTCGCTGCTGCCGCCGGTGCCCGAAATGCGCACCGTCCCCTCCAGCACGGCGTACAGCCCGCACGGTGCGTCGCCGCGGCGAAACAGCGCCTGCCCCGGCGCCAGCGCCCGCACCGTCGCAGCGCCCAGCAGCGCGGCACGCAGCGGCGCCGACGTGCCGGCAAACCAGACACCGGCTGCCAGCAGTGGCTGCCATTGGTGGGGGTCATCGAGGGTCGATTGGGACATGGTCTGTGGTGCCTTGGGGCGGGTCGGCCAGCCGTGGCAGTTGTGTCGGGTAGCCGACAGTCCACGGCGCCTGCAGCAGCGAGAATTCTCCCCACTGAACGACAAGGAGACGCCCATGAAAACCCTGACCGACCAGTTGGCCAACTACGCCGCCTACCACCGCGACCCGCGCAACATCGCCACCCATTTCGTCGGCATTCCGATGATCGTGCTGGCCATCGCCACCCTGCTGTCGCGACCGTCCATGATGCTGGGCGGTCTGGCGCTGACCCCGGCGCTGGCCCTGACGGGCGCCACCGTGCTGTACTACCTGCGGCTGGAGCTGCGCCTGGGTGCGCTGATGGCCTTGCTGATGGTGCTGAACCTGGCTGCGGCCGGCTGGCTGGCCGGCCAGTCCACGGCGCTGTGGCTGGGCACGGGCATCAGCCTGTTCGTGGTGGGTTGGGTGTTCCAGTTTGTCGGTCACTATTACGAAGGAAAAAAGCCCGCCTTTGTCGACGATCTGGTGGGCCTGTTCATTGGACCGCTGTTCGTGGTGGCCGAGGCCCTGTTTGCTGCCGGCCTGCGCCACGACCTGCTGCGCGCCATCGAGGCCCGCGTGGGCCCGGTTCGCCGCCGCGGGCTGAGCACTGGCGCCGCCTGAGCCGGGCTGCCGCGCTCAGTCTTCCCAGGGCGGCAGGCTGTCAATCACCACCTCGCTGACCTGCAGGCCTTGTGGCCGGGGCCGCGCCTCCAGGGTGAACGTGAAGGTGGCGCCCTGCCCCGGCTGCGAGCGCGCCCGGATTTCGCCGCCATGGCGCGCCACCACGGCCCGCGCCGTGGCCAGGCCCAGCCCGTAGCCCGGGAATTCAGCGCCCGAATGCAGGCGCGTAAAGGGCTGGTACAGGCGCTCTTCCTCGCCGGCATCGAAGCCGACACCGTTGTCCGACACAAAAAAGGCCGTCACACGGGCATCCCCGCCGGGGTCTGGTTCGCGTCCCATGCGGATCCACGCGCTGGGCTGGTTGGCGGTGAACTTCCAGGCGTTGTCCAGCAGGGCGTGCAACAGCAGCCGGACCAGCGCCGGATCACACCGGCACAGCAAGCCGTGCCCGATTTCCACATGCACCACCCGCGAGCGGTCCTTTCGTCGCATGTCCTTGACCAGAGCGCCGGCCATCGCGCCCAGATCGGTCAGCTGGGGCTCGAATGGGGCCCGCCCGATCTCGGTCAGGCGCAGCACTTCCTCCAGCATGTGCTGCACCCGGCCCGACTTGCGGCGCAGGCGGTCCAGTTCAGCGGGCGCAGTGGCATCTGCAGCCTGCATGCGCCGCAGCGTGGGCAGAACATCGGCCTTGAGCATCCGTATGTAGCCGCTGACGATCTGGCGCGACGCCTGCAAGGCAGCCACAGCCTGCCCGTAGCTTCCCGCCAGTTGCTCCAGCTGGCGACGCAGGCGCGATTCCGTTGCCAGCCGCGACGTCACATCAGTGGCCATCACCAGCCGGGCCGGACGGCCCTCGAAAGTGATCGTATGGTGCGCAACGTCCACCAGCATCAGTTCGCCCGACTTGGTCAGATGGCGCCAGATGCTGGGTTCATCCTTGAGCGAAGATTCTGGCCCGACCTGCTGCACCGATTGCGCGAACTGCTCCCGGTCATCGGGCGGCCTGATGTCGGTGGCGCGCATGGCCATGAACTCGGCCTCGGTGTAACCGTAGCGCTTCACGGCAGCCGCGTTGACAGCCAGGAATTCCAGCGTCTGGGTATCAAAGATCCACATGACATTGGGATTGGATTCAAACAGTTCGCGGTAACGGCTTTCGCGACCGCGCAGCTCGCCAATCATTTCCCAGTGCGGCGTGCTGTCACGCAGGAACACGCCAATGCCGTCACCCGCAGAGAAGAACCGGATCTCGAACCAGCGCTTGTAGTGCGCGTGGTATTCCTCGAAGGCGAACGGCCGACCTTGACCAATCTCGCGCTCACAGGCCCGCTGCGCCTGTTGCCTGGGTTCATCGGGAAACAGTGCCCAGAAATCCTGCCCGTCCATCTCGGACAGGTCGCGCAGCACCAGCTCGGCGGCCCTGCGGTTGCAGAACTTGATCGCCCAGGCGCGGTCCAGCACGAGGAAGCCGTCGTCCATCTCGTTAAGCACAGCCTGCAGTTCGGCCCGCGCGGCATCGGACGCAGCGAGCGCGACATCGCGCTGTCGCGCCCGGCGCGCCA
The DNA here is from genome assembly GCA_964620025.1 of uncultured Ramlibacter sp. Lineage (GTDB taxonomy): Bacteria > Pseudomonadota > Gammaproteobacteria > Burkholderiales > Burkholderiaceae_C > RAM1. The sequence goes on from CAZUJD010000046.1 coordinate 11,983, forward strand.
GGCCGGTCCACATGGCCGTCAATCCGCGCTGCAACACGCGTATCTCGCGTACCCGGCTGCGACCGGCCGGATCAGGACCCTGGTAGGAGCCCAGCTCGATCTGCCGCATGGCCCGCACCAGCTCTTCCAGGGGGCGCAGCAACCAGATGCGACCCAGGCGCCAGATCAGCACGGCATACACCGCCAGCAGTGCAAGCAGCCCGGCCATCAGCCACGCCAGCTGCTGCGTCAGTGGCCGCACCAGGACTTCCACCGGCGCACTCACAGCCACCTGCAGCTTGCCGGTACCCACCGACAAGGACAGCACGTGGTGCAGGTACTCGCGGCGATCGCCGCCCAGAGTCCGCAGCAAGCCGGCATGCCCCCGCGCCAGGGCCTGCGCCAGGCCTTCATCCGCAACCGTGGAGCCTGGGCCTGCCACACCGCCGGTGCCGGCCAGCACCACGCCCGTGCCATCCGTGACCACCGCCGCCACATGGGGCGGCATTGGCACACTGCCCAGGCGCTGGGTGAGCACCTGCAAGTCCATCCCCAGGAACGCCACAGCCTGCGCCGGCCCCCCGCCATCGCGCACCGAATAGGCGAACGGCAGCGTCTTGCTCCCCGTGACGCGCCCCACCACATACCCGCCCATGGCAAAGTCGGCACCGTCCACAATGGCCTTGAAGTAAGGCCGGTCACCCAGCTGGATCGCCGAGGTTGACGGTGTGGAGCGGCATACCAGCGTGCCGTCCAGCGAGATGACACCCATCGACACGTAATGCGGGAAGCTGCCCGCCAGACGCTGCATGTAGGCGTTGCAGGATGGCCAGTCCGCCACGACGACCGAACGCGTCTTGCCCATCGCCACCAGCAGCTGGCGCGTGCCCTCCAGAAGCTGCTCCTGCGCGGCCAGATGCAGGCGGGCCCATGCAGCCATGTCGCGCTCGGCGCGTTCAACCAGGTTGCGCCTTTGCATCTCCCAGGCGGTGAGCAGCACCAGCAGCAGGGGGACCAGCGCAAGCACCAGCAGACCCAGAGCCACGCGACGCGAACTGACGCCACGCACGCGCGTGCTGGTGCTGGTGTTCGCAAAAACGCTGTCAGCGAAATCCCGGCTCACAGACCCTCCATGTGAGAACTTTCTTATGTTCTTCTGCTATTAATTCAATAGCTGATGATGCAATAGGGACAGGGGTTGGTGGCGTTAATTCTTGTAACAACGAAGGGGGTCCGGTGTTTGCGAGAGAATCCTGTGCATGCAACTGAACTACATCGCCAATGCCAGTGTGCCGTCCGCCTCCGGGCGCACCATTCCCGTGATCGACCCGTCTGACGGCCAGCCGTTTGATGAACTGCAGCGCAGCAACGCGCATGACATTGACACCGCCGTGCGAGCCGCGCGCCAGTGCTATGACGCGGTGTGGACCAAGCTCAGTGCCGCCGAGCGCGGCCGCCTGCTCATGAAGCTGTCGGCCAAGGTGGCACAGCACACCGACGAGCTGGCCGCCATCGAACAGCGCGACTGCGGCAAGCCCACCAGGCAGGCGCGTGCCGATGCGGTGGCGCTGGCACGCTATTTCGAGTTCTATGCCGGCGCCTGCGACAAGCTGCACGGTGACACCATTCCCTACCTGGACGGCTACAGCGTGCTGACCTGGCGCGAGCCGTTTGGCGTGGTAGGCAACATCATTCCGTGGAACTACCCCATGCAGATCTTCGGACGCAGCGTGGGTGGTGCGCTGGCCGCGGGCAACGTCTGCGTCGTCAAGCCCGCCGAAGACGCCTGCCTGTCGCTGATCCGCGTGGCGCAGCTGGCCGCAGAGGTGGGCTTTCCGGCCGGCGCCATCAATATCGTCACCGGCTATGGCCACGAGGTGGGCGACGCCCTGGCCCGCCATCCGGGCATTGACCACATCAGCTTCACCGGCAGCCCCAAGGTGGGCACGATCATCCAGCAGGTGGCCGCCGAGCGGCATTGCCCGGTGACGCTGGAGCTGGGCGGCAAGAGCCCGCAGATCATCTTTGCCGACGCCGACCTGGACGCAGCCATCCCCATGGTGATCAACGCCATCGTGCAAAACGCCGGCCAGACCTGCAGCGCCGGTTCGCGCGTGCTGATCGAGCAGACCATCTACGAGCCGCTGCTGGAACGCCTGGGCGCGGCCTTCGAGAACCTGCGTGTGGGCCCCGCCACGATGGACCTGGACGTCGGCCCGCTGATCCGCGCCAGCCAGCAGCAGCGTGTCTGGGATTTCCTGAGCGACGCCCAGGTAGCCAACATCCCCATGGTCGCGCAGGGCCGGATCGTGGACGAAGCACCCGAGACCGGCTACTACCAGGCCCCCACCCTGCTGCGCGACGTGCCGGTGGATCACCGGATCGCCCAGGAAGAAGTCTTCGGTCCCGTGCTGTCGGCCATGGCGTTCCAGGGTGAAGAGCATGCCGCCGAACTGGCCAACGCCACGCCCTTCGGCCTGGTGGCCGGGATCTGGACGCGCGACGGCGGCCGCCAGCTGCGCATGGCCAAACGCGTGCAAAGCGGCCAGGTGTTCATCAACAACTATGGCGCCGGTGGAGGCGTGGAGCTGCCTTTCGGCGGCTACAAGTCGTCGGGCTACGGGCGCGAAAAGGGCTTTGAGGCGCTGTACGGCTTCACCACGGTCAAGACAGTTGCGATCCGGCACGGATAAGGGAAAAATCCCGACGCGCGCAACGGCTTGCGGCACGTGACACACTGGGTGTCCCACAAGGAGACAGCATGCTGATCCAGTTGACCTACGCAAGCCGCACCAAGGGCGCCCTGGGTCCGGCCGATATCAAGGACATCCTGGCCGCGTCCCAGCGCAACAACAACCGCCTGGGCGTGACCGGCGCGCTGTGCCTGAACAACGGCATCTTTTTGCAGCAGCTCGAAGGAGACCGCGAAATAGTCAACGCGCTGTACCACCGGATCCTTCTGGATTCGCGGCACCGGGATCCGGCCATCCTGGATTTCAGCGAAATCAGTTGCCGCCGGTTCGGCCAATGGTCCATGGGCCTGCTGTCCTCGGTTGAAGAAAACCGCAGCCTGTTCCTCAAATACTCCAGCGCCGCGACGTTCGACCCCTACAGCATGAGCGCCAACACCCTGCGCGGCTTTTTTGACGAAGTGCTGCACAACGTGCGCTGGCTGGGCTGATCGTCATGGCCGAACGCGTGATCCCCCTGGTTGATCAGCGTGTACGCACGCTGGCAGCCACCCTGCCGGCGCAGCCGGTGGCCGCTACCGGCCTGCTGGGTGACGCGCTGGGCCGCCCCCTGCGCGACCTGCGCATCAGCGTGACGGACCGCTGCAACTTCCGCTGCAGCTACTGCATGCCCAAGGAGGTGTTCGACAAGG
>CAZUJD010000047.1:0-15332 GCA_964620025.1 uncultured Ramlibacter sp.
GATGATTTCACCCTTGTTGATGACGCCGATGCGGTCGGCCATCTCCTCGGCCTCCTCGATGTAGTGGGTGGTCAGGATGATGGTCACGCCGGTGTCGCGCAGGGTGCGCACCAGCTGCCACATCTCCTGGCGCAGCGTCACGTCCACGCCGGCGGTGGGTTCGTCCAGGAACAGCAGGCGCGGTTCATGCGACAGCGCCTTGGCAATCAGCAGGCGGCGCTTCATGCCGCCGGACAGCGTGCGGATCGCGTTGTCCTTCTTGTCCCACAGCGACAGGTCGCGCAGCACCTTTTCCACATGGGCCGGGTCAGCGGGCTTGCCGAACAGGCCGCGGCTGAAGGTCACGGTGTTCCAGACGGTTTCAAACGCCTCGGTGGTCAGCTCCTGGGGCACCAGCCCGATCAGCGCCCGCGCTGCGCGGTAGTCGGCCTGGATGTCGTAGCCGTCCACCCGCACCGTGCCGCCGCTGGCGTTGACGATGCCACACACGATGCTGATCAGCGTGGTCTTGCCCGCGCCGTTGGGGCCCAGCAGTGCAAAGATCTCGCCGCGGCGGATCTGCAGGTCGACCCGCTTGAGGGCGCTGAAGCCCGTGGCATAGGTCTTGGACAACCCGGCCACGGAAAGTATGGTGTCTGGCGTATTGGACATGTGGGGGGCGACCTTACCGCAATTCGGCCGCAGGTGCCCGGCCATCCCGGCAGGCGATGCCGCTGCTGCCCGAATACGGGCCACGCTCCTGACAAAAATGCGTATAACCGGTCGCATGTTGACCCCCTCCCTCGCCGCCTGGGCCTGGATCCCCATCGTGCTGGCGGCTGCCCTGGCGCAGACCGCGCGCAACGCAGCCCAGCGCTCCCTGGTGGCACAGGCGGGCACACTGGGCGCAACCCTGGCGCGGTTTCTCTACGGCCTGCCCTTCGCCGCTGCCTGGGTGCTGACGCTGCATGCCCTGCCTGCCACGGCAGCGGCCCTGCCGCCCTTTCACACCGGCTACTTCGGCTGGCTGGCGCTGGGCGCCATGGGCCAGCTGGCGGCCACCGCCTTCCTGCTGGCCGCCATGAAGCAACGCAATTTCGTTGTCGGCGTGGCCTACTCCAAGACCGACGCGCTGCAGGTGGCCGTATTGGCCACGCTGTTCCTGGGCGAGCTGCCCGGCTGGGTCACGCTGCTGGCCATGGGCCTGGCCACTGCAGGTGTGGTGCTGCTGTCCTGGCCGCGCGCGGGCACACCGGCCGGTGGCGGCCTGCGGACCTGGACAGGTCTGGCCGCGGTGTACGGCCTGGCTTGCGGCGCAGGGTTTGCACTGTCGGCAGTGGGTTACCGGGGCGCGGCCCTGCAAATGCCCGGCGTGGCGCCCTGGCTGGTGGGCGCCTGGGGGGTGCTGTGGGCGCAGCTGCTGCAGACGCTGGTGCTGGGCGGCTGGCTGGCACTGCGCGCACCGGCTGCCCTGCGCGCCACGTCTGCGGCCTGGCGCGTGTCCCTGCTGGCCGGTGGCATGGGGGCGCTGGCCTCGGCCGGCTGGTTCACCGCGTTTGCCATGACCTCGGCCGCCCATGTGCGCACGCTGGGCATGGTGGAGGTGGTGTTCAGCTACCTGGTGTCCCACCGGCTGCTGCGCGAACAACTCACCCGCGTCGAGCGCGCCGGTCTGCTGCTGGTGCTGGTGGGCGTGGCGGCATTGCTGCTGGCCTGACGCCGGCGGGTATTCCACCGCGCCACAATACCCGCCATGGCATTCACAGTTTCATCGGCGAGCCGCCGCACGGTCATGGCAGCCCTGCTGGTCCTGGCCGTGCTGGGCGGTGTCATCCGCTACTCCGCCCCGAACCCGTCCACCTGGCGCGACATTGGCACCCTGTTGCTGGTGCTGTGGGTGCCGGCCATCGGCCAGCTCATCGGTTACCTCGCGCGCAAGATTCCCTACAGCGCGCCCCCGCCACCCGAATTTGCCCCCGGCAGCCCGTTTGTGGCGCACCTGCAGGCCGATGTGACGCCGGTGGCGCTGGCCGGCGGCCTGCCGCCGCTGCCCGCCGATGAGCGCTGCTGCACCGTGATTGTGGGCCGGCGCGGTTTCACTGCGCGGCTTGAACGGCCGGTGGCGCAGTGGTGGGCCGCCGGCGGCATGCAGCGCGCCGGCCTGGAACTGCTGCGTCCCGGGGCGGCGCTGCCCCACCTGGGCGCGGGCACCGAATTCCATATCCTGGCCGGCACCACCGCCATTGCCCGCGGCACCGTCTGCGCCTGAACACGCCGCGGGCCGGCGCCGCGCCTCGACAACCCGTATCCGTTTGTGCATGATGGTTTCGTCAGCGCGCCAGCCTTTACCGGAGCGTTCATGTCACCAGATCGCGTGCAGCAGATCGTCGCCGCCCATCCGTGGTTGCCACAGGATTGCCAGCGAGTGCTGTTGCGAGTGGAACCGGGACTGACGCGCTACGGCGTGCAGTGGCTGGATGGCCCGCAAAGCCCGGCCCAGCTGTTCGGGCAGGCTGTGGGCGCGCAATATCCAACGGCCCTGTGGATAGGGCGGCGGCAGGGCAATGCCGTCGGCTACACCCAGGCGGGCGGCAAGCCCCGGCTGTGCGAGTGGGCCCGCTCGCAAAAACACCTGATGGCCCAATACGACGGCATGAATGCCCTGGTGCTGGCCGGCATCAGCAGCGTCGGTGACCACCGCATGGCGGTGCACCACACGCTGCACGTGCCGGGCATGGCGTTTGGCCCATGGCGCCAGGGCAGCAGCACGCTCGAGGCTCTCTGCATCCTTGCACCGGGCCTGCCCGTCGGCGCCCTGCCAGCCCTGCTGGATGCATTGCCCGCCTACAGCGTGCTGACCCTGACCCGCGATGACAGTGACAGCTGGACGCAGGTGGGCGTGACCAGCCAGGGGCTGCAAACGCGGGAGACCAGTCACGGGGACGTGGGCACCTGGCAGCCCGCGCAGCGCCCCAGGGTGCTGGCCATGATGGCAACACTGGCCGAGTTCAACGACGGCTCCAGTGCGCAGTACTTTGCGCGGCTGGCCGTGCGAATCTACTGACACGCCGGCATTGCCACCTTCTGGGGCATCCACGCCCCAACATGAGGCGTCTGCAGCGCCACGGCCCGGCCATGCCCGCTGCCGATCTGGCGATGACCCCCAAAAGACCTCATTTCAAGCTCGGCGTGCGCTGTCTGGTTCGTGACTTTTTCACGGTGCAATGGCACGCCTTATGCGTCCCCGTGACAACCTTCACAGTCAGGTTCGGCAATGCAAGGAGCTCCCATGGCCCAGGCACATGTCATCGAGATGAAAGACGCAACCGGCATCGGCGACGGCGTCGCCTCCGCATGGCGGCGCCTGTGGCGCCGCCGCGACGCCGACAACAGCAGCACAGGTGGCTCGGCCGAGGGCTCGTTCTGGACGTCTGGCGTCACCTACCGGGGTTACCTGGGTGCGCACAACGGCGTTTCCACGTCGTGGATGAGCGAACAGCAGATCAAGGAAACCCAGGCCCTGCTGCGCATGGCGGCGGCCGCCGGCCGCCTGGGGGCCTGGTCGGTGGACCTGACCGCCATGAAGTGGGTCTGGTCGGATGAGGTCAAGACCATCCACGAAGTGCCGCCCGACTATGAACCCAACAGCGTGGACGCGCTGTCGTTCTACACCCCCGATTCGCAGGAAATGATGATGGAAGCCTTTGACGCCTGTGCGCGCCGGGGCGAACCCTTCGACCTGGAACTGCAGCTGGTGACCGCCAAGGGTCGCGAAGTCTGGATCCGCACGCTGGGAGAAGCCGAACTGGATGCGCAGGGCTCGATCACCCACGTGCGCGGCGCGATCCAGGACGTGAGCCGATTTCGCGCGGTGACCGACGAGGCCCGGCTGACCGCCGAGCGCTTCACCCGTACGCTGGAAGGCCTGACCGACGGCTTCATCCTGCTGGACCGTGAATGGTGTTTTGTCTATGCCAACCCCGAAGCGGCCCGCATCCTGCGGCGCGACCGTGACGAACTCAAGGGCCGTTGCCTGCTCACCGAATTCCCCGAAACCGCCTCGGGCAAGTTTCTGGAGAAATGCCAGGATGCAATCGAGCGGGGTACTTCGGTCGAATTCGAAAAGTACTACCCTCCCCTGGGCATCTGGGTGTACATGAAGGTGTCCCCGTCGGACCTGGGCCTGACGGTATGCATCCGTGATGACACCGAACGCATCAACGCGCGCCGCACCATCATGCGGCTGAAGGCAGAACTCGACGCGATCAGGCGCTAGGGCGAAGGCTGCCGGGTTGCCCCGGCAGGCCGGGGTCAGGCCGAAGGTATGCAGGGGCAGGCAACCTACCGGCCACGGAAATTAATACAATTAGATTAATTTCCACCCGCCATGGTCTGCCCATGCTCTCCATCTTCCGACGCTTCATGCCCTACCGCTGGCGCGCTCCCGAGCACGTTCCGGCCGAAATTCCCAGCCCCGTGACGGCAATACCTCCGTTGCCGCGCATGGAACCGGCCGCGCCGCACTGGCGCATAAGCCGCTGGAGCCCCGAGGTGCTCGCCGGGTTGCAGGAGCGGCAGTTCCAGGCGCTGTGCAAGGCCCTGTTCGCTCCCATTGGTGCCGAGGTCCAGGCCCTGGCGCGGCAGCCCGAAGGCGTGCTGGACCTGCGGCTGTATTCGCAGCGCGAACGCACCCCCATGACCGTGGTGCGATGCATGCACCACCCCGGCACGCCAGTGGACGTGCCGGAGCTGCGCGAATTCCTGCAGGAGATCGCCGAGCAACGCCTGCAACACGGCACCTTTGCCACCAGCTCCAGCTTCACGCCCGAGGCGCTGGACTTCGCCAGCGACAGTGGCTTCAGCGCGCTGGACGGCGGCAGCCTGCTGGCCATGATCGAGCGGCGCACACCCCAGCAACAAAGGGCCCTGCTGGCGGCAGCCTGCGCACCTGACCACTGAGCACTTGCCCTTACCATAGAGGCACCGGTTGCATGTCGTGGCCGCACTGAGGAGAAGCCCATGGCCAAAGGTGACCAGCGCAGCAACAAGATGACCAAAAAACCCAAGAAGGACACTTCGCCGCCCAAGAACGGCACGTCCGACCGCCCCACGCCGCCGATCACGGCCGTGGTGCCACGCGGCAAGCTCAAGAACAAATAGGGCGCCGCGGCCTGCGGTTCAGCCAGTCCCTGGCGGCCGGCCCAGGCCTCATGTGCCAGCCAGCACCTGCAGCAGCCAGCGGTTGAGGTCAGCCACTTCTTCCATGCACACCGAATGCGGCATGGCGTAGTCGTGCCATTGAACGCTGTAACCGAGCGACTGAAGCAGGTCGCGCGATTCCGTTGCGCGGCTCATGACCACCATCTCGTCCTGCCGTCCATGGGCCAGGAATACCGGCGTACGCTGGTTGGCGGGGTGGCGTTCGGCGGCGGTCATGCCCGCCAGCGGCAGGTAGCCCGACAAGCCCACGATGCCTGCCAGCGGCTGCGCATGGCGCAGGCCGGTCATGAGTGCCATGGCACAACCCTGGGAGAAGCCTGCAAGCACGGTGCGATGCGCCGGTATGCCACGTGATGTCTCACGGGCCAGCAACGCCTCGATGGCCGCCTGAGAGCTGCGCAGGCCGGCCTCGTCTTCGCGGCGCGGCAGGCCCGGCTGGGGTGGGTAGATGTCGTACCAGGCGGGCATTTGATAGCCGCCGTTGAGCGACACCGGCATGACCGGTGCGTTGGGAAACACAAACCGGACCGGGCCAACCGGGCCCAGGTCCATTTCATGGGCAATGGGAACGAAGTCATTGCCATCGGCGCCCAGTCCGTGCATCAGCACGATGCTGGCACGGGGGTTGGGACCGGTTTCTATTTCAATGGGATCGCGCGTCATGACAACGTGACCGCACTGAAAGCCGGCAGGTCAGCGGCCGACGGGGCCGGGACGGCCAGCGATGTGGCGGAACATGATGCGGCCCTTGGTCAGGTCGTAGGGCGACAGTTCCAGCGACACGTTGTCACCCGCGATGATGCGGATGTGGTGCTTGCGCATCTTGCCGCCGGTGTAGGCGATCAGTTCGTGCCCGTTTTCCAGGGTCACGCGAAAGCGTGAATCCGGCAAGACTTCGGACACTTTGCCGCGCATTTCAATGAGTTCTTCTTTGGCCATGTGATCTGCAGGGCGCGGCCCCATCGGGTCGCCGCGCAAGGTTGGGTAAAACAAGGGGCCGGCAGCCAGGCCGCCGGTGCTTGCAAACCCGGCGGCATCAACCTCGCTCAGAGGGCCTGGTTTGCGTCCTGTGCCCCGGCAGCTGCGTGAAACGCGGTAGCCGGGCTGCTGGCCGTTGTCCGGCCAGCCCTCCATTGTACGCCGTTGCAGCCGTGCACGCATGGCGGGAAATCCTTGTAACAGCGCCGCAGTTCAAGCCATCACAGTGCAGTTTCGTTTGCGCCAGATCAACAAAAGGCTGCGACCCGCCTGTCACGCTCGCGTCATGCACATGTCTGTTCACCCACGCCAAGGCAGCCGCCCCTCGCTGGGCGAACGGCTGCTGCGCAGGGCCGGTGCCAATGCCTTTCCCGCCGCCGTCAGCCTGGCCTATCTGGTGGCGGGCTGGTTGTGGATATCCCTGTCGGACCAGGTGGGTGAGCTGCTGTTCAGTTCGGCTGAACAGCTCACGCGCTACCAGACTTACAAGGGAGCGGGTTTTGTGGTGGCTACGGCTGCCTTGCTGTTCTGGCTGACCAGCAGCAGCACGCGCAACCGTGCATCGCCGCCGCCCGTGGAACAGCTGTCCGCGCGGCACTGGCCGCTGCGGCTCATGCTGTGGCTGCTGGCGATGGCCACCGCACTGCCCCTGGTGGGCCTGACGGCGTTCTCGATGTACCGCGAGTCGGAGCGCGAAATCAGCAAGGCCAACCGGCTGGTCAGGGACCAGGCCGAAGCCACAGCAGCAGCGACGCTGGGCTTCCTGAACGAGCATGGCCGTATTGCCGACATGCTGGCCTACCGCAGCCAGGTGCGCGAACTCGACCCCGTCCGTTGCGACCCGGTGCTGCTGGACGTGCTGGCCGTGCGCCCCGCACTGGCCGACATCCAGACCACGGACAGAACCGGCAAGCTGGTGTGCTCAGCACGCCAGGCAACGGGCCGGCCACCCTTGCAGCCCATGGCGGTGCCGGCCGAGCCGGACGCAGAGGTCTTGACCATCAGTGCGCCACAGGCAGAACCAGACACCGGCCGCTGGGTCATCACGCTGTCGCATCGCCTGGCCGGACGTCAGGGTACCTACGGCACGGTACAGCTGTTTGTTTACCTCTCCGCGCTGCATCCCATGACCGGCGGAGCCCTGCCCACGGGCGGCGTGGTGGCGATCTACGACTACTCCGGCCACGCGCTGGCCCGGTCCGTGGCACCCGCGGCCCATGTGGGGCACAAGGTACAGGACACGAACCTGATCGAACTCGCCCGCCGCGAAATCAGCGGTGAAGGCGTGGCGGTCGGACCCGACAAGGTCGAGCGGCTCTATGCCATCAGGCCGGTAGCCGGCACGACCTGGTTCACGGTCACCGGCGTACCCACGCAGGCCATTTATGCACCGGCACGTGTCATGGCCTTGCAGTACGGACTGGCGGCCCTTTTGATGTTGGGCATTGCGGCCTGGCTCGTGCGGCGCATCAGCAAGGGCATCAGCGCCCCGATGGCCGCGCTGACGCAGGCGGCCCAGCGCGTGGGCGCCGGCCAGTTCGACCATCGCGCGCCCGCCAGCGGTCCGCTGGAGGTCGCACAGGTCGCGCAGGGCTTCAACCACATGCTGGAGCGACTGCCCGCGATCGAGCAGGGCCTGCAGGAAAGCGAGGAGCGCCTGCGCAGCCTGGTGGAGCTGGCGCCCGACGGCATTGTGGTGCATCACAACGGCGAGATGATTTTTGCCAACGCCGGCTTTCGCCGCATGATGAAACTGGACGCCGAGGTCCTGCCGCCTGGCACATCCCTGGTGGACATGGTGACGCCGGAATACCGGGACGGCATTCGCGAGCGCCTCGCACGGCTGCAGGCCGACCCGGGCGTCGCAAGCCTCATTGAGCTCAGCCTGCAGCGCGCTGACGGCACGCGGGTGGAGGTCGAGCAGGCCTGCTGTTCGGTCCATCTGAACGGTCGCCTCATCGTGCAGTCGCACCTGCGCGACGTGACGGCACGCAACGAGGCCCGCCGCGCGCTCGAGCAGGCCAACCAGCTGCTGGAGCAGCGCATCACCGAACGCACGGCCGAATTGCGTGCGGCCAACCAGGCCCTTGGCGCTTTCAACTACACCGTGGCACATGACCTGCGCGCGCCGGCCGGACGCATCAACGGATTCGCGCACGCGCTGTCGCAGGCACTGCAAGCACCCGACCTGGAGCGCGCAGCGCACTACGCCGCGCGCATCGGGCACAACGCCACCATCATGGACAACATCGTCGCCGGCCTGCTGCGCCTGTCTGAAGAGGGCAGCTCCAGCCTGACCTGGCGGCAGGTGGACATGCAGCATCTGGTCGCAACGGTGCTGGCCGACCTGGAATGCCAGCCCGGCCTGGTGTCGGTGGGCGCGCTGCCGGTGGCACCTGCCGACCCGGTCACCATCCGCCAGGTCTGGAGCAACCTGATCTCCAATGCGGTCAAGTACAGCGCGCGCCGCAGCGACCCCCATGTGCACATCACCTGCAGCGCGGGCGACCGTGACTTTGTGTTCAGCGTGCGTGACAACGGCCTGGGTTTTGACCCGGCTGACGCGGGCAAGCTGTTCGGGGTTTTCCAGCGCCTGCCAGGCTCAGAGGACTACCACGGCACGGGCGTGGGACTGGCCATCGTGCGGCGCATCGTCGAACGCCATGGCGGCCAGGTGTGGGCCGAAGGGCGCCCCGGCGAAGGCGCCACGTTCTATTTCTCGCTACCGCGCACCCGTTCAGAGGACACCTGAAAAGGCAGCTCAGGCCGCGCCCATGATCCGCGTGATTTCGGCCTTGAGCCACTGCACGCCCGGATCGCTGTCAGACCGGGTGTCCCAGCACAGCAGGGACTGGTAAGGCGGCAGCTCAAAGGGCAGCGGGCGCACGTGCAGCTGGTCCGCATGCGCCAGGGCCACGCGGCGACCCAGCACGGCGGCATGGTCGCTGTGCACCAGCTGATGGATGATCTGCGCAAAGCTGGTGACAGCCATCTGTGCCAGCCGTTGACGGCCTGCGCGGGCCAGCAGTTCGTCAATCGTGTCGTCCAGGATGGACGAGCCGTAGCCCAGAAAGATCTGCGGCACCGAACAGAACATGTCCAGCGTCACGGGCTGGTCGGCCAGGGGATGGCCGGCGCGCACGGCATACACATAGCTGTCTTCGTACAACACGCGCGTTTCCATGTCGCGCGGCATGCGAAGGCGCGCGATCACAGCCAGGTCCAGATCGCCGCGGTGCATCCGCTCGGGCAGCGACCAGGTGCCCGGCGGTTCCCACACCAGCCGGATCGCGGACCCGCTGGCCGCCAGCGTGCGGCCCAGCGCCGGCAGGATGTTGCGGCTGGCAAAGTCGGAGCCGGCCATGCGGAAGATGCGGTCCGAAGACGAAGGGTCGAAAGCCCGGCCGCTGTCCAGCAGCGCGCCGATGTCGGCCAGCACTTTTTCAACCTGCGCTGCCAGGGCCTGGGCGCGCGGCGTGGGTGTGACGCCATGCGCATTGCGGGTGAACAGCGGGTCGTCAAAGGCCTCGCGCAGCCGGTTCAGGGACGCGCTCACCGCCGGCTGGCTCAGGAACAGACGGGCCGCCGCACGCGACACGCTGCGTTCGCGCATCAATGCGTCAAAAGTACGCAGCATGCCGATGTCCAGGCTGCGGATATCACGCGGGTTCATATCTCATATCCAAACATTCGAATTGCCCGGCCACGGCTGTCGCGCGCATCATCGCGGCTTTCCGGAACAACAACAGGAGACCCCATGACCTACAGCCGCCGCAACTTTGTTGCCTCTTTGGGTGCGTTCGCCACCACGCCGCTGCTGGCCCAGACCCAGCCCGCCTTTCCGGGCAAACTCATCCGCATTGTGCCTTTCGGCACCGGGGGCGGGCCCATCGACACGCTGGCCCGTGTGTATGCCGACAAGCTCAGCGCCCGCTGGGGCCAGCCGGTGATCGTGGACGCCAAGCCCGGCGCCAGCGGCATCATCGCCGCCGACTTTGTGGCCAAGGCGCCGGCTGACGGCTACACGGTCATGATGACGCTGCCGCTCACCCATGTGAACGTGCCCATCCTGCAGAAAACACCCTACGACCCGGCCAAGGACTTCACGCCGCTGTCCATGGTGGCCACCGGCGGGCCGATGATCGTGGCCCGGTCCAATGCGCCTTTCAGCAACCTCAAGGAGTTCGTCGAATTCGCAAAAAAATCGCCCAAGCCGCTGAACTACGGCACCTGGGGCAGCGGTTCGTCGGCCCACCTGTTTGGCGAGCTGCTGCAGCGCCAAAGCGGCACCAAACTGACCCATGTGCCGTACAAGTCCGAGGCTGCCGTGCACAGCGACCTGTTCGGTGACCTGCTGGACTTTGCCTGGGCCAATCCGTCCACCGCGCGCGCCCAGGTGCAGGGCGGCAAGATGAAGGTGCTGGGCATTGCCGGCACGCGCCGCGTGTCCACCATGCCCAATGTGCCCACCTTCGCCGAGCAGGGCTTCCAGGGTTTTGACGTGGACAGCTGGATCGGCCTGTATGCGCCGGCCAGACTGCCCGCCGACATCCAGGCCGCCTGGGTCACGGCGCTGCGCGAAATCACCGCCATGCCCGACGTGCAGGCCCGCCTGACCGGCTACGGCTTTGAGCCGCTGGGCAACACGCCCGCGCAATTCATGCAGGTCTTCACAGCCGACTACCCGCGCGTGGCCGAGCTGATCAAGTCGGCCGGCGTGACACCGCAACAGTAATCAGGCAGCACAGGACACCTCTATGGACAACAACACGGTTTCCGATGTCGCGCCCAGGGCGCCGACACGCGTTATCCCCATTGCGGTGGATACCGGCACCGCCTACGGGCGGCCCCAGCCCACCTCCAGGCTGGATCTGGCCCAGGTGGGCCCCGGCACCCCCATGGGCGAGCTGCTGCGCCGCTACTGGCACCCCATCGGCCTGGCCGGTGACGCCACCGACGTGCCGCGCAAGGTGCGCGTGCTGGGCGAAGACCTGATCCTGTTTCGCGACGGCGCCGGCCGCCCCGGCCTGGTGTACCCGCACTGTGCCCACCGCGGCACGTCGCTGTACTACGGCAAGGTCGAGGAGCGCGGCATCCGCTGCTGCTACCACGGCTGGCTGTTCGACGTGCAGGGCCATTGTGTGGAGCAGCCCTGTGAGCCCGAGGGCGGCCGCGCCCGGGGCAAGGTGCGACAGCCCTGGTACCCGGTGCAGGAGCTGTACGGCCTGATCTGGGCCTACATGGGCCCGCCGGAGAAAAAACCCGTGCTGCCACGCTACGAATGCCTGGAAACACTGGAAGCCGGTGAATTCCTGGAGGCCGACGACAACAGCATCGGCGGCGGTGGACCGCAAGTCATTCCCTGCAACTGGCTGCAGCACTACGAGAACCTGGTGGACCCGTTCCACGTGGTCGTCCTGCATTCCAGCTTCAGCGGCACCCAGTTCGTGCCGCAGATGGCGGTGATGCCGCAGGTCACCTGGGACACCACAGCCATCAGCGTGCGCACGCTGTCGTTGCGCAAGCTGCCCGACGGCACGACCCTGCGGCGCATCAGCGAAGCGGGCCTGCCCACGCTGCGCGTGATTCCCAGCCCGCGCATCGGGCGCTACGGCATGGTCGAGTCGCTGGGCTGGGTCCTGCCGATCGACGACCACAGCTTCCGCATCTATGTGGTGGGCCGTGTGAAGGAAAAGGGCGAGCTGCACCGCATGCGCTCGCGCCTGGGCGGCAAGTTGTGGGAAGAGCTGACCGAGGAGGAGCACCAGAAGTTTCCCGGCGACCATGAAGCCATGGTGAGCCAGGGCAGCATCGCGAAACACTCCGAGGAGCACCTGGCCACCAGCGACCGAGGCATTGTCATGCTGCGCCGCCTGCTGCAAAAGCAGCTGGACGCCGTGGCCGCGGGCACTGACCCGGCCGGTGTGTCGTTCGACGAAAACGCCGCGCCGGTCAGGTTCACCGCCGGCAACTTCCTGGAGGCCTGATGAGCGTGGAGTTTGAAGTCAGGCTGGCACGCTCGGGCCGTACCATCCCGGTGGACAGCGGACAAAGCGTGCTGGAGGCGCTGCAGGCGCACGGCGTGGAGGTGGCCACATCGTGCCAGCAGGGTGTGTGCGGCACCTGCCAGACGCGCGTGCTCGAAGGCGAGCCGGACCACTGGGACATGTACCTGACCCCTGAGGAGCAGGCGGCCAACAACTGCTTCATGCCCTGCATCTCGCGCAGCAAAAGCGCGGTTTTAGTGCTGGATCTCTAGGAAAACCGGGCTTCAAGTCCCGGTTTTAGGGCCCGTGCCCTAGCAGGTCTGCGGACAATGGACGCATTCGACGCACGAGGACCGAACCATGACTGCAGACCAGATCACCAAGACCACCACCGGCATCATTGCCACCGCCGGCACCACCGCGCACCAAGCCATCGACATCTACCGCGCTGGCGCAACCCGCCTCAATGACTTTGCCACGGCACGCTGGAACGCCGCACTGAGCGAGTCCGCTCCGCAGCTGACCGCCGAGACGCGCAAGAACGCGGCCCACCTGCAGAAGGTCTGCAGCGGCTACTACGCCCGCGGCATTGCCCTGACGGCCGACGGCGCCAAGGTGGTGGTGGACACGCTGGTAGGCGCCGCCCTGGCCACCACCGAACGCGCCGCCGCGTTCGCCGCCCAGCGCAAGTAAACCCTGACAGCAGCCCCGCAGGCCGATGGCAGAATGGTCCATCGGCCTTTTTTCATGCACCAACAGGAGACACCATGGCGATCAGCGTCGACATTGATCTGGGCTACGAATTCCAAGTGAAAGCCAAGGCGGCCGACGTGTTCGCCGTACTGTCTGATGTACCGACGTCGGTCAGCCACTTTCCCAAGGTCGACAAGCTCACCGACATGGGTGACGGTGTGTTCAAGTGGGAGATGGAAAAGGTCGGCACCGCCCAGGTGAACATCCAGACCGTCTACGCCAGCAAGTACGTCAGCGACAAGGCCAAGGGCACTGTCAAGTGGACACCGGTCAAGGGTGTGGGCAACGCCCAGGTGGGCGGCAGCTGGAAAATCACCGACAACAAGGGCAAATCCACCGCGATCGAGCTCAAGATCAAGGGCACCGTCGAAGTACCGCTGCCCGGCCTGATGAAAATGGTGGTGGCGCCGGTCGTTGAAGGCGAGTTCGAAAAGCTAGTCGACAAGTACATTGCCAACCTGATCAAGAAATTCGGCGGCGAAGTCGAATAACCGTCTCAGGCCAGCGGACGCGACAGGTAAACACCTTCGCGCCCCACGATCGCCCGCCGTGCGGGCATCAGGATCGTGCAGTCGTCACAGGGCGCGCGGATTTCTTCGGCGCCGTCGGTGGCAATCAGCTCCCCTTTGGCAAACACCTCAAAACCCTGCACCGGCCGCGTGAAGCGGAACCCGGTCGTCTGGATCATGCAGGTGCGCAGCAGCTCAAAGCGCCGCTGTGGCGTTGGTGCGGGGACGTCGTGACGCGCCATCAGGCCGAAATGTGCAATGAAATCGCGCGCCACCGCCACGGCCAGTTCGCTGGCCGAGCGGCTGAAGTGCTGGCCGCATTCGGCGACCAGCGCCACGCCCCTGCCCGCCGCCTGGCCGAACCGGCCGTACTGGATCAGCGGAGTGCCCGAGCCCAGGCCGTTGGGCATGACGAAATGCACAGATGGCCGGGCGATGGCAAGGGCAGCCTGCGCATTGCGCTCGAATGCCGGGTACACCCAGAACGGCACCACATCAGCGTTGGTGGAATGCAGGTCCAGCACATGATCGGCGGCCTCCACCACCGGGCGGAGTTCACGCGCACGGCGCAGTTCGGGGCTGTCTTCGGGGCCGTCCAGCCATTCGGGTGACCAGATCCGGTTGAGGTTGTGCACGAGCTGGCGGCTGTCATAGGGCCGCGCCGGGTCGAACGATTCATAGGCGGCCACATTGGCAAAGCTGATGGTCAGCACACCCGCCGCGGGCCGAACACCGCTGTCCAGCAGGTGCGTGGCTGCCGTCATGCCGCAGATCTCGTTGCCATGCGTCAGCGCATTGACCAGCACATGTGGTCCCGGTCGGCCGGAGTCAAACCGGTGCACATAGTCCACCCCGGTATTGCCGCGGCGGTAGGCCGACAGGTCGCGCGGCAGGACTTCGAAAGCCGGCATGGGTTCGTTCATGCAGATTCCTTTGCTTCAGGGCACCGGCCATCTTAAGGGGGAATTTCCTACGTGCCTGCGCCGCAGATGGGTGCACACTGGAAGCCGAAACCCTGAAAGGAGCTGGACATGCAGGTTCAAGTCAACACGGGCAATGGCATTGCCAACAAGGAATCCCTGGAGCGCTGGGCAGCCGAGCACCTGGGCACGGCGCTGCAGCGCTACAGCCAGGACATCACCCGCGTGGAAGTCCAGCTGAGCGACGAAAACAATGCCGCCAAGGGCGCCGCCGACAAGCGCTGCACGCTGGAAGCCCGCCTGGCCGCCCACCAGCCGGTAGCGGCCACCCACCACGCCGCCAACCAGGACCTGGCCTTCCGCGGTGCGACCGACAAGCTGCTGCACCTGCTGGAGCACACACTGGGCAAGCTGGCCCACAAGCGCGACCGCGAAACCATCCGCAGGATCGACGCCACCGAACAGTCCTGAACTTTCGCTACCATCGCCGTCAGCACTGACAACTGACGGAGTTCCAAGATGGCGATGGACGTGATTGACTACGAGATCCGCGGCGCAGAAATGCAGTTCGTGGAGGTGGAGCTGGACCCGGGCGAGGCCGCGATCGGCGAAGCCGGCAGCATGATGTTCATGGACGCCGGCATCGGCATGGACACCGTGTTCGGCGACGGCAGCGCGCAGCAGGGCGGCTTTTTCGGCAAGCTGCTGGGCGCGGGCAAGCGGCTGGTCACCGGTGAATCACTGTTCACTACGGTTTACAGCAACAACGCATCGACCAAGCAGCGCGTGGCCTTTGCCGCGCCCTACCCCGGCAAGATCCTGCCCATGGACCTGCGCCAGCTGGGCGGCACGCTGATCTGCCAGAAGGACGCCTTCCTGTGTGCTGCGCGTGGCGTGTCGCTGGGCATTGCCGTGCAGCAGAAGCTGTCCACCGGCGTCTTTGGCGGCGAGGGCTTCATCATGCAAAAGCTCGACGGCGACGGCCT
>CAZUJD010000048.1:0-15270 GCA_964620025.1 uncultured Ramlibacter sp.
GCGGCTCGTTCTACATGGGTCGCAATCCCTCGGAGCGCGGTTCGATGTTGCGCTTGCAAAGAAGCACCCTGTCACCCAGCACAGGCACCGTACCCACCACGTTGAGTGGGTTTTCGTAGTGGATGGTGTGACAAGCCGGGCAAACAGCCCGTTCCTTGGTATCGCCGTCGTCAGGAACGCGGTAGACAACGGCTGCGCCGCAGTTTCTGCAGTGTTTGATGGGGCTGCGTAGCATGCAGGCAGTTTAAGGTGAAAAGAAAAAGGGGCTCCGCAGGGAGCCCCTTTTCCGGTGGGGCCGCTCAGGCCTTGCCGTGCTTGGCGATCAGGGCGCGGGCGGTTTCCAGCAGCTTCTTGCCATCGAAGTTGCGCTTGTTCATGTCGGCCACCCATTCCTCATCGATCTGGCTGGACAACTTGCGGAAGGCTTCGGCGTCGGCGTCTGTCACCTGGTAGATGGTGTTGTTGCGATCCGATGCGGTCTTGCGGCCCGGGGCATCGTTGCCCTGTTGGGTCTTGCCCAGCCAGGCGGACGTGGCCAGGCCCGAGTTGGCGTCGATCACCTTCTTGAGGTCGGGGGCCAGGCCCTCGTACTTGGCCTTGTTCATGGCCATCACGAATGTGGTGGTGTACAGCGCCGGCTTGTTGGCCGGGAACTCGCTGTGGAACTTGGTCAGCTCATTGACCTTGATGGACGGCACCACTTCCCAGGGGATCACGCAGGCGTCGATCGTGCCCTTGGACAGGGCGTCGGTGATGGCTGGCAGCGGCATGCCCACGGGCGTGGCGCCGACGGACGCCAGCATCTTGGTCACCTGGCGGGTAGGGCCACGCACCTTCATGCCCTTGAGGTCGGCCGGGGTCTTGATGAGTTTGTCCTTCGAGTGGAACATGCCCGGGCCGTGCACATGCAGGGCCAGCACCTGGGTGTCCTTGAACTCATCGGGTGCCATGGTCTGCACGTACTCCCAGTAGGCCTTGGAGGTGGCTTCCGCGTTGTTCATCATGAACGGCAGCTCGAAGACTTCCACACGCGGGAAGCGTCCAGCCGTATTGCCCGGCAGCGTCCAGACGATGTCCACCACGCCGTCGCGGGCCTGGTCGTACAGCTGCACCGGCGTGCCGCCCAGCTGCATGGCCGGGTAGGCATCAAACTTGATGCGCCCGCCCGATTCCTTTTCAACCTTTTCCATCCAGGGCTTGTGCATGCCCAGCCAGACGTTGGACATGGGCGCCATGAAGGTGTGGAACTTCAAGGTGACCGACTGTTGGGCCAGGCCACTGAGGCCAGGGGCGCCAAGTGCCACGGCTGCAGAGGTCTTGAGAAGGGTGCGACGCTGGATCATGAATAGCTCCGTATGTGATGACCGTAAGTTAACGTATGAATGGGGCCCCGGCCTTCGGGGCTTTCCCTCACGGCATGCGCCTCACACGACCTTGACCGTCAGGGTACCCAGCCCGCCCACAGCGCCCACCAGGGTGTCGCCAGCCACGACGGCGGCCACGCCCTCGGGGGTACCCGAATAGATCAGGTCGCCGGGTTGCAGGTCCCAGGCGGCTGACAGGTGTTCGATGGTCTCGCCGATGTTCCAGATCAGCTTGGACACATTGCTGCGCTGGCGGTCGGCGCCATTGACCTGCAGCCAGATTTCGGCATTGGGCACGTCGCCGGCGGCAGCCACCGGGGTGATCGGGCCGATCGGTGCTGACTGTTCGAAGGCCTTGCCGATGCACCAGGGGCGGCCCTGCTTTTTCATGTCGTTCTGCAGGTCGCGGCGCGTCATGTCCAGGCCCACGGCATAACCGAAGATGTGCTTGTGTGCGTCGGCCGCCTTGATGTTGCGCCCACCCGTACCGATGGCCACGACCAGCTCGATTTCGTGGTGCAGGTTTTTGGTGAGTGAAGGATAGGCAATGGTGCCGGTGGCACCGGCCTCCACGGGCACAACGGCGTCAGCGGGCTTCATGAAGAAGAAGGGCGGCTCACGGCCAGTGAAACCCATCTCCTTGGCGTGCTCCTCATAGTTGCGGCCCACGCAGTACACGCGGTGAACCGGAAAGCGCTCCGTGCGGCCCGAGACAGGCACGGTCGTGGGGGCGGCGGGAGGAAAAACGTAGCTCATGACAACCTTTCTTCTTGGTGAATGCCCAGGGCTTGATGCACCGGGCGGTCGGAGTAACTGAACAGCACGCAGCCTGTGGCGGATTTCAAGCGCGCAGTGTGCCACGAGGGCACCACAAAATGGTCGCGCGGCCCGAATGCCAGCACAGTTTGAATACCCCCGTGCTCAATCGCGATCTCGCCGTGGCCCTCGACCACGCTGTAGATGGCCCCGTCGGTCTGGCGCCAGGGCTTGCCTGCAAAGCCCGCCGGCAACCGCTGCATGAAGGTCGCCATGGTAGGCATGGGTGAGCCGCCTGTGAGCGGGTTGACGTAGCGCAGCTTGAAACCATCCCATTCATCGACCGGGGCGTCACGCTCCAGGCGGTACAAGGCCTCACGGCTGCGCTCATAGGGGTAGTTGAAAATCGGTGACGTGGCCCCGAAAGGGGCGTCGCCCCGAACTGGCGCCATGTTGTGGCCGTAGCGCGCCAGGCTGGTGCCTTCGCTGCGTGTGACCTGCTGGGACCTCGCTGTGTCGTTTTGTGCAAAGCCGGCGTCAAAGAAGCGGATCATCGGGATGTCCAGGCCGTCCAGCCACACCACAGGTTCCTCGGTCTGGCTGCCATGGTCGTGCCAGGTCCAGCTGGGGGTGATGATGAAGTCGCCGGGCCGCATGGTGGTTCGCTCGCCGTCCACCGCCGTGTAGGCGCCCGAGCCTTCCACGATGAAACGCAGGGCGCTCTGGGTGTGGCGATGGCTGGGCGCCACCTCGCCAGGCAGGATGAGTTGCAGCCCCGCGTACAGCGACTGCGTGACGGCCGACTGGCCGCGCAGCGCGGGGTTCTCCAGGATCAGCACCCGGCGCACGGCTTCTTCAGCGGTGATGGCCTCGCCCGCGCGCATGAGGAAAGGCCGGACCTGGTCGTACTTCCACAGCGCAGGCACGCAGGGTGTGGCCGGTTGGGGTGGCACCAGCGCGTGCAGCACTTCCCACAGCGGCGTCAGGTTCAGCGGCGACATGTCCGCGTAAAGCTGGGAACGGATGGCGGTGGCGGACAAGGGTGCGTTCATGCGGCCTCCTGGAACAGGGTGCGGGGATTGATGCCTTCGTACATCCACTTCAGGCCGGCAAAGCCCGCGGCCTCCTGGCCGCTTTGGAACATCTGGTTGCGCAGCTCGCGCTGCACACCCGAGGCGTGGTAGATGTCGCCGTAAAAACGGGCCGTGAGCTGGACCCGGCCCGTGCGCAGGTAGCGTGCCCGCTGGTACAGCTGGAAGCTGCGCGAAACATCACCCCGTGTGTGTCGCAGGGCTTCGCGCAGCACCACGGCGTCTTCAATGGCCTGGCCCGCACCCTGGGCCAGGTACTGCAGCATGGGGTGGGCGGCGTCGCCCAGCAGCGTGACACGGCCGTCGGTCCAGTTGCTGACCGGTTCACGGTCGCACAGCACCCACATCTTCCAGGTCTCGATCTTGCCCAGCAGCTCTCGCACCTGGGGATGCGCGTGGGCAAAGCGTTCGCTGAGCTCGGCGGTATCGCCAAAGGTGTTCCAGCCTTCGTCGTACTTGTTGCTGTGGAACACGGCCACCAGGTTGAACAGTTCGCCGCGCCGCAGGGGGTAGTGGACCAGGTGGGTCTTTTCACCGCCCCACAGCAGCACATCGTCGCTCCACAGGTGCGCGGGCACGTCCTCGCGCTTGAGCACGGCGCGATAGGCTATGTGGCCGGACACGCGGGGCTTGCCGTCTCCCACAATGCTCTCGCGGATGCGGCTCCACAAACCATCGGCGCCCACCAGCGCGGCGCCCGTCAGGAACTCGCCGCCGGCCAGCTGCACCCGGACTTCGCTGGCGTCCTGCGTGAAGGATTCGACCTTGGCGCTGGTGCGCAGCGTCACGTTGGGCAGGGCCTGGCAGGCCTTGAGGAACACCTCATGCAGGTCGGCCCGGTAAATCACGCCATACGGAAAGCCATAGGCCGCCCGTGCCACATCGCCCAGCGGAACGCGCACCACCTTTTCGCCAGTGCGCACGTCGTTCATGCCCAGGCCGGGCGGGAAAAAGGCCACGCGGTTGACGGCTTCGGTCAGACCCAGATAGTCAAACATGCGGAAGATGTTGGGCCCCAGCTGGATGCCTGCGCCGATTTCACCAAAAGCACCTGACTGTTCCAGCACTGTTACCTGATGGCCGTCCGTGGCCAGTACCAGGGCGGCGGCCAGGCCGCCGATGCCGCCACCGGCAACCAGGATGGGAAGCGATTGCGCCATCGCGTTGTCTCCGTTGATTTGATTCAATGATAAGTGTACATATCATTTGACGCAAGGGTTGCCGGTAAACTCGCCATCATGGCCAAGAGCTTTGACTTCGAGCATGCCCCCGGGCACCTGGTGCGCCGGGCCCACCAGCTGGCGGTGGCAATCTTCATGGAGGAAACCGGCGGGTTTGACGTCACGCCGGTGCAGTTCGCCATCCTGAATGCGCTGATCGATGATCCGGGCGAAGACCAGGTCACGCTGGCAGGGCGGGTGGCGTTCGACGCGGCCACTTCGGGCTCGGTGATCAGCCGGCTCGAAAGCAAGGGCTGGGTGCGCCGAGAAGCCGACGCGGCCGACAAGCGCCGCAAGCTGCTGTGGGTCACACCTGAAGGCGAACAGGTGGCGCTGCGCATGAAGCGCGCCGTCGCCCGTGCGCAGGCCCGCATCGTGGCGCCGCTGGATGCGGCCGAGCGGACCCAGCTGGTGCAACTGCTGGGCAAGCTGGTGGCCGGGCACGAAGCCAGGCCCTGACGGTGTTGTCCTACACCCAGGCACGCCGGTCGCCGGCTGTGGGTGACGGGCGGAGGAGCTCCAATGCCTGGGTACCTTCACGCATTCAGGAGCACACCATGAACACTTCCCGCATCACCCGCATTTTCGTGCTGACCGCCGCCGCATCCGCTGTCCTGTTGACCGGCTGTGCCGACATGGCGATGACGCCGACCCAAAAGGGCACGGCCATTGGCGCCGGCGTGGGCGCCGTGGCGGGTGCAGCCATTGGACGCGACGGCAAGGGCGCGGCCATCGGCGCCGGCCTGGGCGCCCTGGGGGGTTACGTGTGGTCCAGGCACATGGCTGACAAGAAAGCCGCCATGGAGCAGGCCACCGCCGGCACCGGTGTGGCTGTGACGCAGACGCCGGACAACCAGCTCAAGCTGAACATTCCAAGCGATATTTCGTTCGATACCGGCCGCGCCGACATCAAGCCCAACCTGCGCCCGATCCTGGACCAGTTCGCCAGCGGCCTGGGCACGCAGCCCAATACCGAGGTGCGCATCATCGGCCACACTGACAACACCGGCCCGGACGCCGTGAACGATCCGCTGTCGCTGCAGCGCGCCGCCAGCGCGCGGGATTACCTGGCCGCACGCGGCGTGGACCCGCAGCGCGTGATGATCAACGGCCGTGGTGAACGCGAACCGCTGGCCGACAATGCCACGGACGCCGGCCGCGCCAAAAATCGACGGGTTGAGATCTACCTGGCAGAACGCAGCGTGGCCGCGCGCTGAGGCACGGGCTGTTGTCAGGCCGACTTGGCCAACAGTTCGAAGTGCTCCACCACCGGGGGCGCCGCAAAGAACGGCCCCACGATGGCGCGCCATTCAGCAAACAGCGGACCACCGCGGAAGGCCACCGTGTGGTCTTCCAGCGTGTCCCAGAAGATCTGCAGGATGTAGCGCTCGGGCGACTCAATGCCCTTGTTCACCTTGAAGCCCTGAAACCCCTTGGCCCGCGAGATCACGGTGGCCAGTCCGCGCTGGATGGCTTCGTCAAACGCGGCCTGCTGGCCCGGTGCAATGCGGATATCGGCGAGTTCAAGAATCATGGCGCAGTGTCCTTGGGGTCAGTGTTGTGATGCCGGCAAGTCTACCGCCAGGCCCTGCAATGACGCGTCCAGCCGGATCTGGCAGCTCAGCCGGCTGTGGGGCTGGCGCGGCTCGGCCGTGAAGTCCAGCATGGCCGACTCGTCGGCGTCGGGCGCAGGCAGTGCCGCCGCATGCGGTTCCCGCACGTACACGTGGCAGGTACCGCAGGTCAGCAGGCCGCCGCAGTCAGCTTCGATCCCTGCAACATTGGCCGCCACGGCGGCTTCCATCAGGCTCTGGCCGGTTTGGCATGGCAGGGGGGTGGTGGTGCCGTCGGCATGGGTCAGGTAGACGGTGATGGTGCTCATGGAGTTGTCTGTCAGAAGCGGCTGAAGTATTCGCGCCGCTGGAAGTCGTCCTTGTCTTCGGCCGCTTCGTAGCGCGACAGTTCGGACTGCTTGATGCGTGTGAAGTAATGGATGAATGCGTCGCCAAACGCGCTGACCAGGGTATTGTCGCCCTGCAGGGCCGCCAGGGCTTCGCCCAGGCCGGTGGGCAGACGCGTGTCGGCGTCGGCATAAGGGGCGTTGGTGGCGGCGGGTGCCCGCAGTCTGCGGGCCATGCCGTCCATCCCTGCGTGGATCTGCGAAGCCAGGTACAGGTAGGGGTTGGCGGCGGGCTCACCAATGCGGTTTTCGATACGGGTGGCCGCATCGCCGCATTCGCCGACCACACGCAGCATTGCGCCGCGGTTGTCACGCCCCCATAACACCGACTGCGGCGCCAGGGCGTTGGGCCGGAAGCGGCCGAAGCCGTTGACTGTCGGCGTGCAGAACACGGCCATGGCCCTTGCATGTTCCAGCAGCCCGGCAAGGTAATGCTCCCCGGCGTCTGACAGGGTGTGGCCCGCGTCGGCCGGTGTGCTGCCGGGCGCGGGTGTGTCGCGACGCAACGCATTGGCTCCGGTACGGGCGTCCACCAGCGACTGGTGCAGGTGCCAGCCGCTGGACATGATGCCGTCAAATGGCGGACGGCACATGAAGGTGGCGTGGTAGCCCGCACGACGCAGCGCCTGGCGCACGGCATTGCGAAACAGCACCATGTTGTCGGCGGCGGTCAGCGCGTCTGTGGCTTCAAACACAGCTTCGACCTGGCTGGGCCCCAGCTCGACTTCCAGCGACAGCAGTGGCAGGCCCAGTGCCTGTGCCGTGTGCTGCACGATGCGCAGCGGTTCCTCGGCCATGTCGTACCAGGCCTCGGTCAGCAGGTTGTAGCCGGGGTGTACCAGCGAGACCGCCGGCGGCAGGCCGGGCCAGGCGGCCTGGGCCGGGTCCACCTGCGCGCGGGTGTCGTCGATGCGGTAGATATGGAACTCCACTTCAAGGCCGCACTTCAGGCCGTAACCAGCGCCCGCCAGCCGCGACAGCGCACGTTGCAGCACACGGCGCGTGTCCAGTTCCACCGGCGTGCCGTCCTGGAACCAGGGCTGGCACTGCACCCAGCCGCTGGCCTCTGTCCAGGGTAACTGCCTGAAGCTGTCAGGGTCGGCCAGCAGCAACAGGTTGTTGGCCTGGCCGAAGCCGGGCAGTCCGGCGGTGCCGCCGGGCTCGAACACCTTGAAGGCCGTGCGGTCAGAAGTGTCCTTGAGCATCAGCGTACTGACCATGCCCACACCGTCCATCATGGCCTGTGCCGCTGCACCGGCCACCAGGGTCTTGCCGCGCGTGACGCCGTGCACGTCGCACCAGGCAAAGCGCACCAGCTCCAGGTTGCCGGCCAGCAGCGCGGCCCGTTGCAGAGCAGCGGCGCGCGCGTCGTCGTGGATGCCGCAGCGTTGGGCGAAGCGGGTCATTCGGTGGTCACCGGCGAGGCCGGGCTGGCCGCCCAGGGCGAGCGCCCTCGTTTGGCCCGGGCCTGTTCGCGCCACCAGGTTGACCAGGTGCCGGCGGGTGCCACGCCGTCCACGGTGTCGGGGCCGGTCATGGCGGCGGCCTGCGCGGCGTCGGCCGGTCCGGGGGGCACGCCACCGGCCTGCACGGTCTCGATGGCCTTGAGCAGCATCCGGCGGTTGGCCATGATGATCTTGTCCGATGTGCCCAGATGCTCGCGTGTGCGGTCCTGGATGGCCCCCATGCTTTCCACGGCCCACTGGTCGTGCACGTTGATGTCTTCTTCGCCCATGCCCAGGTAGGTCTGCGTCATCTGCTCTTCGGCATTGAAGCCCCAGTTGTTGTGGCGGCCCGATTTGGGTATGTAGTCGGGCAGGCTGATGAACTGCAGGCGCTGGGCCCGCATGGCCTCCTTGTCCAGCGGGCCGGCAAAGCTGGTGAAGAACGAATACCAGTACGTGTGCGTGTCATCCACCGGCACGTGCATCTGCGTGATGGTCATGGTCTCGGACAGCGGAATCACGAACGTGGCGGGAAAGATCGCATTGGTCACGCGCACATGGGTGAGCTTGTCCGTCATCGGTCGCAGGGCCGTGATCTGCATGCCATAGGGCATGGTCTCAAAACTGATCTCGGGCTGGGCGAACTCGCGCATGATGCGCGTCATGGGCCAGTGCTCGCCGTCCACGTCACCGGCGCTGGCGCTGCGGAATTGCTTGCCTGCGGGGTTGTCGCCGATGCTGTCCAGTGCTTCGTCCTGCAGGAAGCGGTGCAGGAACGACGGGTGGGCAGGGTCGATGCCGACCTCGAATGCCTGCAGCCAGTTGGCGTTCCACAGGCCCTTGAACGCGAAGGTGTGCGTGGCCGGGGCGCTGAAACAGTCGAACGCCGGAAACGCAGGTGGATCGATGCCCTCGGGGGCCAGCCAGGCAAACACCACGCCACATTGTTCGGTCACGGGGTAGCTGCGCTGGCGCACACGTTCGCACAGGCGGCTGCCCGTGGGCTCTGCAGGCGTCTGCAGGCAGGTGCCGTCCACCGCAAATTTCCAGCCATGGAACGGGCAGCGCAAGCCGTCACCTTCGTGCCGGCCGAAAGATAGGTCGGCGCCGCGGTGCGGGCAGTCGCGGTCCAGCAAACCCCATTGGCCCTGCGCATCCCTGAAAAGCACAAGGTCCTGGCCCATGACACGCACCGCCTTGACGGCGCGCCCGGCCATGCGCGGGTCCAGGGCCGGGTTGAATTCGTCGACCAGCGCCACGGGCTGCCAGTAACGGCGCAAGACCTCGCCACAGGCGGTGCCGGGGCCGACGCGTGTGATCAACTCGTTCTGCTCAGCTTTCATGAGGGGTCCTTAAAACGGTATACCGAAATTAAAAATCAGTGTACAGTTATCGCCATGAGCCTGCAAGAGACCGTATTGATTCAATTGCGTGACCTGATCCTGCGCGGTGAGTTTGCGCCGGGTCAGCGGCTGGCGGAGCAGCAACTGGCCGAGCGGCTGGGCGCCTCGCGCACGCCGGTGCGCGCCGCCCTGGCGACGCTGGAAGGCGAGGGTCTGGTGCAAGCCAACGAGACCGGCAAGTACCTGGTGCGCCAGTACACCGCACAGGAGGTCGCCGATGCCATCGCCGTGCGTGGCCACCTGGAGGGCATGGCCGCCCGGCTGGTGGCCGAGCACGGTGTGCCGCGGCAGCTCCAGGGCGAATTGCAGGCCTGTCTGGACGCGGGCGATCAGGCCCTGCTGTCAAACCCGCTCACCTATGAGAGCTATGCTGCCTATGCAGCCATGAACGACCGCTTTCACGCCCTGATCCTTGAAGCCTGCGGCAACCGGGCCCTGCAGCGCGCTGTGGCCCTGAACGACAAGCTGCCGTTTGCTCCGGCTTCCGCCATGTTGCCCATGCAGGGCGCCGTGACACCGGATCGCGACTGGATGCTGTACGCCCATCGCCAGCACCACATGCTGGTGGCCGCCCTGAAAGCCGGCGAGGGCGCCCGTGCCCAGGCGCTGGCCACCGAGCACACCGAGGTCGCACAAATGAACCTGCGCATGGCACTGGATCGCCGCAGCGAGACCGAACGCGTGTTGCCTGCCATCCGCCTGGTGGTGGGGCGTTGAGCGCCAGCGCGTCCGTCATCTTCACCCGCACCGGCATCCGCCGGGGCTTTGTCATGGCGCAGCCGCTGGCGCCGGGCGTGGCACTGTACGGGCTGGTGTTTGGCGTGCTGGCCGGCGAACGTGGCCTGTCATGGCTGCATGCCGTGCTCATGAGCACCTTTGTCTATTCCGGCAGCGCGCAGCTGGCGGCTTTGCAGAACCTGAGCCAGTCGGCGCTGGTCCTGCCCATTGTGGCGACCATTCTGGTGATGAACGCACGCTACGTGCTGTACAGCGCCGCCATCCAGCCCTGGCTGGCCGGCGTCACCCGCACGCAAAGCCTGGCCAGCCTGTTCTTCCTGGGCGACGGCAACTGGGCCATGGCCATGAAGGAATACCACGAAGGCTACCGTGACGCGGGCTTTGTCCTGGGTTCGGGCGTGGCCATGTTTGTGCCCTGGGTCGGTGGCACGCTGGCGGGCCATGTGCTGGCGCACAACGTGCCCAACCCGGCGCAGTTCGGGCTGGACTTCATGCTGGTGGCGTTTGCAGCGGCCATCGGCATCTCCGTCTGGCGCGGCAAATCGGATATGTGGCCCGCCGCCGTGGCGGCACTGGTTGCTTTTGCGCTTCACAAGCTGGTGCCGGGCGGCTGGTACATCGTGGGCGCCGGTCTGGCCGGCGCCGTGGTGGGGGCGCTGCGCCATGGGCGTTGACAACGGTTTTCTTGTCGCGCTGGCGGCGATGGCCGTAGCCTCCTATGCCTGCCGCGTGGCCGGATACTTTCTCATGGGTTATGTCAGGATCACGCCGCGGATCGAGTCCGCGCTCAAGGCCGTGCCGCTGTCGGTGATGATCGGGATCGTCACGCCGTCGGTGGCGGCGGGTCGTGTCCCCGAGATTGCCGGGCTGGCGGCTGTGGCGCTGGCCATGAAGCTCACACGCAATGACGTCGTGGCGGCGGTCGCGGGGGCTGCGGCGGTCGGCCTTTGCCGCTGGGCCGGGGTCTGACTCAATACTCAAAAACGTAGGCGCCCGGTGTCATGGCGGGGCTGCTGCCAACCCGGCAGTCCTTTGCCGACAGGCGCGCCGCCCAGGCCCGGTAGGCGAACATCGGTACGGGGCTCATCAGGCAGGCCGGTTGGCCAAACGGGTGGGTGAAGTGAAACAGCTGGTGGCCGATCTCATGCGCGCCCGAAAGGCCTGCAAGCCTGGCGGCTTCCTGCGGCGTGTATCGCTCGCCATCGCGCATCCTGACCAGTTCGTCGTCGTTTGCCGTGAAGGCATAGGTGCTCCAGACCGAAAAAGTGCCATAGCGTGACTGTCGCCCATAGCTGGTGATGCCGTTGGAATAGCCGCCACGCACGGCCGTGTGGACCGCCGGAAAGGTGTATTCCACACCGGCGATCAGCTGGTTGGTCAATACCAGTTCATAGGGGAGCTCACCGAAGCCGAGCGCCAGCCACATCGGGAACTCATGCAGGGGCTGGTCATCGATGGCTGGTCCGCCATCCAGCGCGCGGCGTTGCGCCCACTGCTGCACGCGGGCCAGCTGCAGCGCGGCCACCTTGCGGCCCAGCTCGTCATGGCTGGCCGCCATCGGCCCGGTGTGGGGCTGCGCAAAAGTGATCATGTCGGGCAGGGATTCCCGGCTGTCGCGAAAGCCCTGTGCGAAAGCTCGCTCCAGCGCAGCGGGGTCGGCGCCGGGTGACCTGAAGTCATAGCTTTCCTTGCGGGCCTGCCGGCTGCGCGAGGCCGGTATGGTGGCAAACAGGTCGGCCAGCAGCACCTCCCTGACGGGAGCGAACGTCAGCGTCACCCCGAAATGTTCGCGCACCGCGCCCTGCATGGCGTCCAGCAGGATGGCCAGTTGCGCCTCATCCATGCGCGGCAGGCGGGGGTTGACCGCGTAGGCGACACGCAGCTGTACCCCTTGCGCGTCCAGCCGGGGCAGCGGTACCGTCCCGGCGCCGGCCTGCCCGGTGGCGCAGGCCGCCAGCAGCCAGGTGAGCAACCCGAGCGATCTGCGCACCCAGCGCAGGAGGGCATACCGGTCAAAAGCATTCATGGGCCGCAGTGTGCCATCCGGTTTATGCTTTTGGCCATGAAGCTCTACAACTACTTCCGCTCCTCGGCCTCGTTTCGCGTGCGCATTGCGCTCGAACTCAAGGGGCTGTCCTACGACTACCTGCCGGTTCACCTGGTCAAGGGCGAACACAAGGCCGATGGATACACAGCCGTGTCTCCGACCCACCTCGTACCGACGCTGCAAACCGACGACGGTGCGTACCTGAGCCAGTCCATGGCCATCATTGAATACCTGGACGAGCTGCACCCCACGCCCGCACTGCTGCCGTCCAACCCGCTGGACCGCGCCCGGGTGCGGGCGCTCGCGCAACTGATCGCCTGCGAGATCCACCCGCTGAACAACCTGCGCGTGCTGAAATACCTGACGCGTGAGCTCAAGGTGGATGAGGAGACCAAGAACACCTGGTACCGCCACTGGGTGCGCGACGGCCTGGAGGCATTGGAGCGCCAACTGCAGACGCAGCCGGCTTCCACCTTCTGCTTGGGTGATTCACCCACGCTGGCCGACTGCTGTCTGGTGCCGCAGATTTTCAACGGCAAGCGCTTCAACACCAATTTCGACGGGCTGACCCGCACCATGGCGGCATTTGATGCCTGCATGGCGCTGCCGGCTTTCCAGCGGGCACAGCCGTCGGCCTGCCCGGACAACGAGTCCTGAATTGATTCAACCTGACTGGCCCATCCCGCCAGGCATCCGGTCCTTGTGCACGACCAGGGCTGGTGGCGTTTCTTCGCCACCTTTTGACGGACTGAACCTCGGCGACCATGTGGGCGATGATCCCGACGCAGTGCGCTCCAATCGACACGCGTTGCGACAGATCGCCGGAGTCAGGCCGGTCTTTTTGCAACAGGTACATGGATCGCATGTGGTCCGGCTGAGCGGTAAAACCCCCGATGGCATCCAGGCCGACGGTTGCGTCACGACCGAGTCCGGCCTTGCCTGCACGATCATGGTGGCCGACTGCCTGCCGGTATTGCTGGCCGACTCACGCGGGCGGGCGGTGGCGGCGGCCCACGCCGGCTGGCGCGGCCTGGCTGGTGCGGATGGTGCCGGCGTGCTGGAGCAAACGCATGCGCGGTTGCGGCTAGCCGCAGGCGAGGGTGGCGAGGTTATGGCCTGGCTGGGGCCGTGCATCGGCCCCGCGGCGTTTGAGGTTGGCGATGAGGTCAGGGCGGCCTTTGTCGACCACGCGCCCCAGGCTGCGTCGATGTTCCGTCCCCATGGGCCGGGCAAGTGGCTGGCAGACCTGCCGGGCCTGGCGCGCCTGCGGCTGGCGGCCCTGGGTGTCACGTCGGTTTACGGCAATGACGGCAGCACGCCCTGGTGCACCGTCAGCAATGCGTCACGGTTCTTTTCGCACCGGCGTGACCGCGTCAGCGGGCGCTTCGCGGCCTGTATCTGGCTGGACTGAAGCGGCGGCATCGCGCTCGGCCTGCCCCTGTGCAGCTTCGCGCGCCTTGATGGCCTTGCGTCGCATGGGTGTCCCCATCAGGTAAACCACCAATGCAATGGGCAGCAATCCGTACAGCACAAAGGTCACAATGGCTCCAAGCACCGTGCCGTTGCTGTTGGTGGCTTCGGCCACGGCCATCATCAGTACGACGTAGAGCCAGGCAATCACGACAAGGTACATGGGTGAATCGATAAAAAATTGTTGCAGCGCAGCATGAATTCTTCGATACTCGGGTTTACCCGAATAAAACAGATTCAGGAGACAAGATGAATTCTGAAGCAGACTGGGCCAAAGGTGCCCAGCAGTTCCAGCAGCTTTTTGGCGAAGGCTGGACCAAGGCACTGCAATCCTTCCAGGGCCTGGACCTGGGGGCTGCCGCCGCAGGCGTACAGGCGCCCAAGCTGGCGTTTTCTGCCGACAAGCTGCAGCAGCTGCAGCAGCAGTACCTCAAGGAAGCCACCGAGCTGTGGAACCAGAGCCTGCATGCCACACCACCGTCCGCCGACCGCCGTTTTGCCGGCGATGCCTGGGGCCACAACCCGGTGGCAGCCTTCAGTGCGGCGGCGTATCTGCTCAATGCCCGGACCCTGATGGGCCTGGCCGATGCCGTGGAGTCCGACGCCAAGACGCGCGCGCGCATCCGCTTCGCGGTGGAACAATGGATGGCGGCGTCCTCGCCAAGCAACTTCCTGGCGCTCAACGCGGAGGCCCAGAAAAAGGCCATCGAGACCAAGGGCGAAAGCATCGCCAAGGGCGTGCAGAACCTGCTGCACGACATGCGCCAGGGCCATGTGTCCATGACCGACGAAAGCGTGTTCGAGGTGGGCAAGAACGTCGCCACCTCCGAAGGTGCCGTGGTCTTTGAAAACGAGCTGTTCCAGCTCATCGAATACAAGCCGCTCACGGCCAAGGTGTATGAACGCCCGTTCCTGCTGGTGCCCCCCTGCATCAACAAGTTCTACATCCTCGACCTGCAGCCCGACAACTCGCTGATCCGCTACGCGGTGGAGCAGGGGCACCGCACCTTCGTGGTGAGCTGGCGCAACCCCGATGAATCGCTGGCCCAGACCACCTGGGACGACTACATCGACAACGCCGCCATCAAGGCCATCCACACGGTGCAGGACATCACGGGCGCCAAACAGATCAATGCACTGGGCTTCTGCGTGGGCGGCACCATCCTGGGTACGGCGCTGGCCGTGCTGGCCGGCCGGGGCGAAAAGCCGGTGGCTTCGGCCACGCTGCTCACAACCTTCCTGGATTTCTCCGACACCGGCGTGCTGGACCTGTTCATCGACGAAGCTTTCGTCAAGTTCCGCGAAATGCAGCTGGGCCAGGGTGGCATCCTCAAGGGACAGGAACTCGCCTCGACCTTCAGCTTCCTGCGCCCCAACGACCTGGTCTGGAACTATGTGGTGGGCAACTACCTCAAGGGCGAGACCCCGCCGCCGTTTGACCTGCTCTACTGGAACAGCGACTCCACCAACCTGCCGGGCCCCATGTATGCCTGGTACCTGCGCAACACCTACTTCGAAAACAACCTGGTCAAACCGGGCAAGTGCACCGTGGCCGGCCAGAAGATCGATCTGGGCAAGGTGGACATCCCCGTGTACATCTATGGCTCGCGTGAAGACCACATCGTGCCCATCGGCGGGGCCTACGGTTCGGTCAACCACCTGCCAGGCAAGAAGCGCTTTGTGATGGGCGCATCGGGCCACATCGCCGGCGTGATCAACCCGCCGGCCAAGAAAAAGCGCAGCTACTGGACCAACGACAAGCTTCCCGCAACGCAC
>CAZUJD010000049.1:0-2695 GCA_964620025.1 uncultured Ramlibacter sp.
GTTTGAGCGTAGTGCGCAAGGCGCGCGTAGCGAGTTTCGCGGCGCAACCGACCCCCGAGCATCGCAGCGGAGTTTTCGCGAAGCGAAAACCACCGCAGTATGAGCCCCGCCGCTCACCGCCCGCCGCCAGGCCCGCATGGACAGAAACTTTGACGAGCCTCTATTTTGCATACAAAATAACGCCATGACCGCAGAAATCATCTCCATCCCCCGCACCGCACTGCACGAACAGGTGGCCAACCGCCTGCGCCAGATGCTGGTGGAAGGCAGCATTGCCCCCGGCGCCAAGCTGAATGAACGGGAACTGAGCGAAGTGCTCAACGTGTCCCGCACCCCCCTGCGCGAAGCCATCAAGATGCTGGCCGCTGAAGGCCTGGTGGAGCTGCTGCCCAACCGCGGCGCCATTGCCGTGGAGCTGACCGAGACCGACGTGCGCAACACGTTTGAAGTCATGGCCGGGCTGGAAGCGCAGTCGGGCGAGCTGGCCGCCCAGCGCATCACCGACGCCGAACTGGATGAAATCCGCGCCATGCATTTCGAGATGATGGCGGCATGGACACGGCGCGACCTGTCCAACTACTACCGGCTCAATTCGCAGATCCACAGCGCCATCAACGATGCGGCCAAGAACCCTGTGCTCACGGCCACCTACCGCCAGGTCAACGCGCGGCTGCAGGCGCTGCGCTTTCGCTCCAACCAGGACGAAGACAAATGGAAGCGCGCCGTGGGTGAACACGAAAAAATGGTGGCTGCGCTGGCCGCGCGCGACCCGTCGGCAATGCGCCAGGTCCTGGTGGACCACCTGAACCACAAGCGCGACGTGGTGATCGAGCAGCTGCGTACCGCAGCCCAGCAAAAAGCCAAGGCCTGAACCCCACCATGAACGCTCCCCTGCCCCTGAAAATCACGGCCGAAGCCGGCGCCTACGATGCGGTCGCCTCAGTCAGCAACGAAGTAGCCGGCCGGCTGGCCGCGCGGCTGGCCCGCGAAACACAGGGCGAAGTCCTGTTCTCGCCCGCCGACCGGGGTCGCTACGCGACCGACGCTTCCATCTACCAGGTCATGCCCGTGGGCGTGTTCGTGCCGCGCAACGCGGCCGACGTCAAGATCGCGCTGGACATCTGCCGCGACCTGAAGGTACCCATCGTGCCGCGCGGCGGCGGCACCAGCCAGTGCGGCCAGACCGTGGGCGCGGGGCTGGTCATTGACCACAGCAAGCATGTGCGCAATATCGTGAGCTTTGACGCTGACAAGCGCACCGCCGTGGTGGAGCCCGGCATGGTGCTGGACCACCTCAACCTGGCGCTGAAGAAACTCAACCTCTGGTACCCGGTGGACGTATCGACCAGCGCGCAGGCCACGCTGGGCGGCATGGCGGGCAACAATTCGTGCGGCAGCCGCAGCATTGCCTGGGGCAACATGGTGCACAACGTGCTGGGTGCCGATGCCTGGACGTCCGATGGCGAGCTGCACCACTTCACGCGCTACGAAGACTGCACCGGCCGCGCACGAGACCTGGGACGCTGGGTGCGCGACCTGGCGATGAACCTGCGCCCCGAGATCGACCGCCACTGGCCCAAGGTGCTGCGGCGCGTGGCCGGCTACAACCTGGACATCTTCCACAACCAGAACGAGAAGCCGTACACGCCCGACGGATCGGTCAACCTGGCCCACCTGCTGGTGGGCAGCGAAGGCACACTGGCGCTGACCAAGACGCTCACCTTGCAGCTGGCCGAGCTGCCACGCGCCAGGGTGCTGGGCGTGGTGAATTTCCCGACCTTCTACAAGGCCATGGACACGGCCCAGCACATTGCAAAGCTGGGAGACGGTACGTTGAGCGCGATCGAGCTGGTCGACCGCACGATGATCGACCTGTCGCTGCGCAACCCGGCGTTCGCCCCGATCGTGCGCACCGCCGTGATCGGCGACCCCGACGCCGTGCTGCTGGTCGAGTTCAGCGGCCCCGACAAGGCGGCCCTGCTGCCCCAGCTGGACAAACTGGTGCAACTCATGGGCGACCTGGGGCTGCCGGGCTCGGTGGTGCGCATGACCGACGACGTGCCCCAGAAAAACCTGTGGGAAGTGCGCAAGGCCGGCCTGAACATCATGATGAGCCTCAAGGGCGACGGCAAGCCGGTGAGCTTCATTGAAGACTGCGCCGTGCCGCTTGAGCACCTGGCCGAATACACCGACGGGCTGACCCAGGTGTTCCGCAAATACGGCAGCAAGGGCACCTGGTATGCGCATGCATCGGTGGGCACGCTGCACGTGCGCCCGATCCTGGACATGCGCACCGACGGCCCCCAGGGCGGCGCCAGCAAGATGCGCGCGATCGCCGAGGAGGCCGCCGCACTGGTGCGCAAGTACAAGGGTGCCTACAGCGGCGAGCACGGCGACGGCCTGTGCCGCGGCGAATGGATCGAGTGGCAGTTCGGCCCGAAGATCAACGAGGCGTTCTCGCAGATCAAGGACTATTTCGACCCCATCAACCTGCTGAGCCCGCAGCGCATCGTCAACCCGCCCAAGATGGACGACACACGGCTCATGCGCTTTCCCCCCGCCTACCGCGTGATCCCCCTGACGCCCGCGCTGGACTGGAGCGCCTGGAACGTGCAGAACGACCCGGTCACCGAGCGGACCACGGCGCCCGGCACCGGGGGCGACCCCGCCCAGGGCCTGGCCAAGGCGGTGGAGA
>CAZUJD010000049.1:2705-3582 GCA_964620025.1 uncultured Ramlibacter sp.
CGCGATGAAAAGCACCTGACGCGCGGCCGGGCCAACACGCTGCGCCTGGCATTGAGCGGCCAGCTGCCGGGCGCGAGTGCTGCAGACGCCTTGACCAGCGAAGCCGTGCATGAGGCCATGGACCTGTGCGTGGGCTGCAAGGGCTGCAAGCGCGACTGCCCCACCGGCGTGGACATGGCCAGGATGAAGGTTGAATTCCTTCATCACTACAAGGCGCGCCATGGCCACACGCTCAAGGACCGGCTGGTGGCCCACCTGCCGCGCTACGCCGCCTGGGCCAGCCGCTTTGCGCCGCTTTTGAACCTGCGCAACCGCAGCCCGCTGCTGGCCCGCCTGGGCGAACGGCTGCTGGGCCTGTCGGCCCGACGCAGCCTGCCGCAATGGCAGGGCCGGCATTTCTTCAACACCGCCCACAGCGGCGCCACCCGCGAGCAGGTGCTGGCCGCCGACAAGCCCGTGGTGCTGTTCGTGGACACCTTCAATGGCTACTTTGAGTCCCCCAACGCGCAAGCCGCGCTGCAGGTGCTGCAGGCCGCGGGCTATACGGTGCATGTGGCGTCCAAGGGCGACGGCCACCTGTGCTGCGGCCGCACCTACCTGGCCACCGGCATGGTGGAACAGGCCCGCGCCAGGGCCCGCGAGCTGGTGGACGCGCTGCTGCCGTTTGCACAAAAAGGCATCGCCATCGTGGGGCTTGAGCCCTCCTGCCTGCTGACGCTGCGCGACGAACTGCAGGCCATGGGCCTGGGCGCGGACGCACGCGCCATTGCCGACCACGCGCTGCTGCTGGAGGAGTTCCTGGCCCACCAGGCCCAGGGCGGCAAGCTGGAAGCACTCAAGGCGCGGCTGCAGCCGGTGGGGCAACCGATCCTGCTGC
>CAZUJD010000049.1:3592-14716 GCA_964620025.1 uncultured Ramlibacter sp.
AGCCGCTGCCGCAGAAGACGGCGTACCTGCACGGCCACTGTCACCAGAAGGCGTTTGGCGCGGTCAGTCCCATCCTGGAGGTGATCCGCCTGATCCCCGGCGCGCAGCCCGAGCTGATCGAGAGCAGCTGCTGCGGCATGGCCGGCAGCTTTGGCTACGAGGCCTCACACCATGACGTGTCCATGCAGATGTCCGAGCTGAGCCTGCTGCCGGCCGTGCGCAGGCAGCCCGACGCCATCGTGGTGGCCGACGGCACCAGCTGCCGCCACCAGATCCATGACGGTGCGCAGCGCGAGGCCATTCACGTGGCGGCGCTGCTGGCCCGGCAGCTGGCCTGAATCAGCCCAGTTGCCTGGCCAGCGCCGCGTACAGCGGAATGCCCAGCAACACGTTGAACGGGAAGGTCACGCCCAGCGACGCCGCCACTGACAGCGCCGCATTGGCCTGCGGAACGGCGATGCGCATGGCCGTGGGAGCGGCGATGTAGCTGGCGCTGGCAGCCAGCGTGGCCAGGATGGCAATGCCGCCGGTACTCAGGCCCAGCCAGGCACCCAGCAACGCACCAGGCACCGACAGCGCCATCGGCGCCAGCACGCCGAAGGCCAGCAGCCGCAAACCGAACTGGCGCACCTGGCTGATGCGTTCACCGGCCACCAGACCCAGCTCCAGCATGAACAGGGCCAGCACCCCCTTGAACGGGTCCACGAAGACCGGCTTCAGCGGTGCCGTACCCGCCTCGCCCATGAACGCGCCGATCAGGAGCCCCCCCGTCAGCAGCATGACCGAGGGGCCGGCCAGCACATCCTGCGCCAGCCGTTTCCAGTCTGTCGGGCCCGAGCCCTGGCGGCGCGCCAGAAAAATCGCGGTGAGCAGCGCCGGGGCCTCCATCACGGCCACCCACAGCGCCGCATGGCTTTCATGCGCGATGCCGGCCTGCTTGAGCCAGCTGGTTGCGACGGCAAAGGTCACCACACTGACCGAGCCGTAGTGCGCCGCCAGGCTGGCGCTGTCCACACCTGAAAAGCCCAGGCGCCTGAGCACCGGTACCAGCGCGAACGGAATGGCCAGGCCCAGCGCCACACAGCCCGCGATTTGCGGCGCCAGCGCCGCCGCATCCTGGCGGCTGATCTCCACGCCGCCTTTCAGGCCAATGGCCAGCAGCAGGTAGATGGACAGCGTCTCGTACAGCGCCTGGGGAACCTTCAGCTCACTGCCGGCCAGCCGGGCCACCAGGCCCAGCGCAAAGAACAGGACAACAACGTCAGGCACCATGGTCCATGTCCTCAAACCGCCGCAGCCGATGCGCGGCAACCGGGGACTGCGGGGGAACAAGCAGGAATTCAGGCATCCGCTGAATCTACAACGCCAACACTTCGTGATAAATCAGGTTTTGTGGTTGAATTATCAGATTATTTCGAACTGTTGGCCCATGAACTACAAGCATCTGCACTACTTCTGGACCGTGTTGCGGACCGGCAGCATCGCCCGCGCCAGTGAAGAACTGCACCTGACGCCACAAACCCTCAGCGGCCAGATCAAGCAGCTGGAACAGCGGCTGGGCCGCCCGCTGCTGCGCAAGGCGGGCCGCGGGCTTGAACCCACGGAAGCGGGCCGGCTGGTGCAACGCTACGCAGACGAAATCTTTGCCGCCGGGGCGGCGCTGCAGGACGCGCTGGGCAGCGGCCGCGACGAGCGCTGGCAGGGCACCTTTCGCGTGGGCGTGGCCGATTCGGTGCCCAAATCAGTGGCCACGCACGTGCTGGAGCCCTGTCTGGGTGTCCTGGACGGCGGCAGGCTGGTCTGCCATGAGGGCAAGCTGACCGGCCTGCTGGCCTCGCTGGCAGTGCACCAGCTGGACATGGTGGTGTCTGACGTACCGCTGCCCGCCAGTATCAGCGTACGTGCCTACAGCCACCTGCTGGGACGTACCGGCACCA
Organism: uncultured Ramlibacter sp.; assembly: GCA_964620025.1. GTDB lineage: Bacteria > Pseudomonadota > Gammaproteobacteria > Burkholderiales > Burkholderiaceae_C > RAM1. Next base: position 5,530 of record CAZUJD010000049.1, read on the forward strand.
GCTTCTTTGCCGCGCCCGCCCTGCTGGCGCGCAGCGGCTGGACACAACGCCGGGCCCGAAGCCAGTTTCCGGCTTGCCTCGCCCAGATGCCGCTGTTGCTGCCCGGTGGCGACTCTGCCTTGCGGCCCCGTCTGGAAGGCTGGTTTCGCACCCTGGGCATCAGCGTGCGGGCAGTGGCCGAGTTTGACGACGGCGCCCTGACCAAGGCCTTTGGCCGCCAGGGTGCGGGCGTGTTCACCGGCCCGGCCGTGCTGGCGGCCGAAATCGCCGCACAGTACGGGGTGGTGTGCCTGGGCACCGTGGACGAACTGGCCGAGGAGTTCTATGCCCTGTCACCCGAGCGGCGCATCACCCACCCGGCCGTCACGGCCATCCGCAACGCCGCCCGCCATGCACTGTTTGCCTGAGCCGCGTACAGTCAGTGCCTGAAGCCGCCAGACCATGACCCTACCGACCATCCGCCCCGCCCTGCCCGCAGACGAAGCCGCCTGGACCACGCTGTGGCAGGGCTATTGCGACTTTTATGCCGCCACCGTGCCCGAGTCGGTCACGCGCCGCACCTGGTCCCGCATCCTGGACCCGGACGCCGCGGTGATGTGCATCGTGGCCGAAGTGGCCGGCGAGGTGGTGGGGTTTGCCAACTGCGTGGTGCATGAAAACACCTGGGAGCTGCAGGCCGTGTGCTACCTGGAAGACCTGTACGTGGCGCCGTCCGCACGCGGCCGGGGCGCGGGCAAGGCCCTGATCGAATGGCTGCGCAACGCCATGCGCGCCGAGGGCTGGGCCCGCCTGTACTGGATGACCCACAAGGACAACGTCATGGCGCGCGACCTGTACGACCAGTTTTCCCAGGCCGACGGCTTTGTGCGTTACGTGGTGCGACCGGGCAATTGACGCAGGTCAAGCAGCCGGCGTCCTGATGCGCGAGACTGGACACCCTGTTCAGTCCGAGACTCCGCATGAAACTCCAGTTCCTGGGCGCCACCGACACCGTGACGGGCTCGCGCTACCTGCTGCGCATCAACAACCAGAACCTGCTGGTGGACTGCGGCCTGTTCCAGGGCTACAAGCAGCTGCGCGAACGCAACTGGGCAAAACCGCCGGTGCGCGCGGCCGACATCGACGCGGTGATCCTCACCCATGCCCATATCGACCACAGCGGCTACCTGCCGCTGCTGGCACGCCAGGGCTTTCGCGGCAAGGTGTTCTGCACACCGGCCACCGCCGACCTGTGCCGCATCCTGCTGCCCGATTCGGGCCACCTGCAGGAAGAAGAAGCCGCCTACGCCAACCGTCACAGCTTCAGCCGCCATGCGCCGGCCCAGCCCCTGTACACCAGGGAAGATGCGCTGCGCTGCCTGAAACTGCTCAAGCCAGTGGCGCTGGACCGTGACTGGTCGCCCGTGCCCGGCCTGCAGGCGCGGCTGTCACGCTCGGGCCACATGGCTGGCTCGTCTTTTGTGCGGCTGGACGACGGTTCGCGCAGCCTGCTGTTCTCGGGCGATCTGGGTCGGCCGCACGATCCGGTGCTCAAGCCACCGGCGCAGGTGGCCGGCGCCGACTACCTGGTGGTGGAGTCCACCTACGGTGACCGCGACCACCCGGCCGATGCCGGGCTGCAGGCACTGGCGGCGGTGATCAACCGCACGGCTGCGCGGGGCGGCACCGTGGTGATACCCGCATTTGCCGTGGGCCGCGCCCAGAGCCTGCTGCATGCCATCAGCCAGCTCAAGGCCCAGGGCACCATCCACAACCTGCCGGTGTACCTGGACAGCCCGATGGCCGCGTCGGCGCTTCGCGTGTATGAAAAGCACCCCGGCGAGTTGCGCCTGAGCCCGGCAGAATGCGAGGCCATGGCAGATGCCGCCGGCATCGTGGACACGCCCCAGGCCTCGCAGGCCCTGAGCGCGCGGCGCGGGCCCATGGTCATCATCGCGGCCAGCGGCATGGCCACCGGCGGTCGCGTGGTGCACCACATCAAGGCCTTTGCCCCCCACAAGCGAAACACCCTGCTGTTTGCCGGCTTCCAGGCCGGCGGTACGCGGGGCGCCAGCATCACCGGCGGCGCGGCCAGCGTTCGCATCCATGGTGAAGAGGTGCCGATCCGCGCCGAAGTGGCGCAGCTGGACAGCCTGTCGGCCCATGCGGACGCGGGCGAGATCCTGCAGTGGCTGCGCGGCTTCACGGCCGCGCCGCGCACCACCTTCATCACCCACGGCGAGCCGGCCGCCGCCGACGCCCTGCGCCAGCGCATAGGCCGCGAGCTGGGCTGGGCCTGCCACATGCCGTTTTACCTGGAGCGGGTGACGCTGAGATAGGCCGGCGGGGGTGGGGCCGGCACAGGGCCCCGCTTGCGTCACGCAGCGGATGCCCTAGCGGCAAAGCTCGCCAACGCGTCCCATCAGGTCCATCCAGATCGCCCAGCCTGCCGCCCCCGCCAGCACCAGGCCAGCCAGACGCGTGCCCCAGTCCTGACGCCAGTGGTTGGCGCGCTCGTGCACCTTCAGCAGCAACCAGGGCGCGATCACGATGGAGACGGCACTGCCGGCGGCAAACAGTGCCATGGTCAGCGCGCCCTGCAGGGCGCCGCCGCTCAGGGCGGCCACCAGCAGGGCCGAATACAGCAGGCCGCAGGGCATCAGCGCCCACAGCGCGCCGGTGACCAGCAGGCCGCCGGGGGCACGCGCCAGCGGTTGCACCCGGGCCCACAGCGCGCGTCCAGCGCTGTCCACCCAGGCCGGCTGGCGGGCCAGCGCCAGCAGCATCAGGCCCCAGGCCAGCAGGGCCACATGGAACATCGTCCACACGGGCCGCAGCGCTGTGGCCTGGCTGGTCATCCAGGCCAGGCTTTGCATGGCCGTAGCCGCCAGTGCGCCGGCGGCGCTGTAGCCCAGCATGCGCCCGGCCTGCAGCATCAGCGTGGCGCTGGCTGCGGACCGTGTGGACACCGCGCCCGCCGCCAATGAACCGGCAGGCTGCAGCGCCGCAGGGGCCGTGGACATTCGCACCACACCGGCACAGGCGGCGCCGCACATGGCGGCGCAATGCACGCCGCCGGCCAGGCCCATGACCAGCCCGGTGAGCGCCAGCGTGGTGGACATCAGATGATGCGCGAGAACTTCGCGCGGTTGCGGTCAGCCTGCAGGTAACGGTCAAACACCATGGCCACAGCCCGCACAAAGAACCAGCCCTGCGCCGTGACCTGAACGCCGCTGTCGTCCAGCGTCACCAGGCCCTGGTCGGCCAGCGCCCTGAGCTGCTCCAGCTCGGCGGCAAAGTAGGTTTTGAAGTCGATCAGCCAGGCCAGCTCGATCGGCTCGAACAGCACCTGGCCCTGGCACATCAGGGCCATGATCACCGCGCGGCGGGCGAGGTCGTCGCGGCTGAGGGCCAGGCCGCGCACCACGGGCAGGCGGCCCTGGTCCAGGAAGTCGCAGTACTCCTCCATGGTCTTGGCGTTCTGGCTGTAGGTGGCGCCGATGCGCCCGATGGCCGACACGCCCAGGCCGATCAGGTCGCAGTCGGGCTGGGTGCTGTAACCCTGGAAGTTGCGGTGCAGCCGGCCCTGGCGCTTGGCCACGGCCAGCGCGTCGGTGGGCAGCGCAAAATGGTCCATGCCCACATAGACATAGCCCGCCGACAGGAAGGCCGCCAGCGATTGCGACAGCATGGCCACCTTGGCCGCGCCGCCGGGCAGCTCGGCCGGCACAATGCGCCGCTGCGGCTTGAATCGCTCGGGCAGGTGGGCATAGGCGTACAGCGCGATGCGGTCGGGCCGCAGCTGCTGCACCTGGGCCAGCGTGCGCGCAAACGATTCAGGGGTCTGGCGCGGCAGGCCGTAGATCAGGTCCACATTGATCGAATCAAAGCCAACCGCGCGGGCCTCTTCCATCAGGTTGAACACCTGGCTGGCCGGCTGGATGCGGTGCACGGCCTTCTGCACGTCAGGATCGAAGTCCTGCACGCCAAAACTCAGTCGGTTGAACCCCAGCTCGGCCAGCAGCGCCAGACGTTGCGCATTGACGGTGCGCGGATCCACCTCGATGGAGTATTCGCCGCCCGGCGCCAGCGCAAAGCTCCTGCGCAGCATGGCCATGAGCTCGCGCAGCTCGTCGTCCGACAGGAAGGTGGGCGTGCCGCCGCCCAGGTGCAGCTGGGTGACCGGCTGGCCCGGGCCCAGCTCGGCCACGTGCAGGTCGATCTCGCGGCTGAGGTAGCGCAGGTAACCGGCAGCCTTGCTCTTGTGCTTGGTGATGATCTTGTTGCAGGCGCAGTAGTAGCACAGCGACTCACAGAACGGGATGTGCACGTACAGCGACAGCGGCAGGGCCAGCGCGGCCGGGCCGGCGCGCCGCTGGGCGAGCGCCTGGGCGTACTCGTGCGCGCCAAAGGCTTCCACAAACCGGTCGGCGGTGGGATAGGAGGTGTACCGGGGACCGGACACGTCATAACGGCGCAGCAGTTCGGGTGAGACAGTTTCCATGACCCTGACTGTGCCGCGCACGATGACCGGCACATTTGACCTGGATCAAGCCCGCCGGACAGCCGCCCCGGACAATTTGACCCAGATCAGACGCCCCCGGCGTCGCCAAGGAAATCCCTGTGTCAAATGCCCTGTTGAAGCTGGTACCCTCTCCCGCCGCACGACCTGCCGACCTGCACACCATCAAGGTCGCCTGTTCTGGCTGCAACCTGCGCGAGCTGTGCATGCCGGTGGGTCTGAGCCCCGACGAGCTGGCCCGGCTGGACGACGTGGTGGCCACGCGGCGCAAGGTCAAGCGTGGCGCCGCGCTGTTTCGCAACGGCGAGGCCTTTCACTCGCTGTTTGCCATCCGCACCGGCTTCTTCAAGACCTGCGTCACCTCCGAAGACGGTCGCGACCAGGTCACCGGCTTCCAGATGGCCGGCGAGATCATCGGGCTGGACGGCATCGTCAACGACCACCACACCTGCGATGCCGTGGCCCTGGAAGACGCCGAAGTCTGCGTCATGCCCTTTGACCGCGTGGGCGAACTGTCGCGCGAAATCGGCGCGCTGCAGCACCACGTGCACCGCATCATGAGCCGTGAAATCGTGCGCGAGCACGGCGTGATGCTGCTGCTGGGCGGCATGCGGGCCGAAGAACGCGTGGCCGCCTTTTTGCTGAACCTGGTGCAGCGCCTGCATGCGCGCGGTTTCTCGCGCAGCGAACTGGTGCTGCGCATGACGCGTGAGGAAATCGGCAGCTACCTGGGCCTGAAACTGGAGACGGTCAGCCGCACCTTCAGCAAGCTGGCCGAGGATGGCGTGATCGAGGTGCGAAGCCGCCACCTGCGCATCCTGGACGCGCAGGCGCTGCACGCACTGGTGACGCCGCCGCCCTGCGTCCAGTAGGGCCCTGGCCGCTACAAGCTTGCGTCAGATCAAGGCGGGGCGGCACCGGCCTGCCCAGAATGGACGCACGTTCATCCCCGCACGCGAGACTTCATGAACACCTATGACGCCGGCATGCTCCAGAACTTCCGTCAGCGGATTGCCCAGCGCGAGGCCGAGCTGCGCCTGATGCTGCGCCACAGCGGCGACCTGGCAGGCGACGCGCCCGATGCCGCACCGCGGGATGTGGTCGATTTCAAGGAACTGGCCACCGAGCAGACGCTGGCCACGGTGGACGATGCCAAGGCGGGCCATGCCGCGCACGAGCTGGACGCACTGGCGGCCGCACGCCGCCGGCTGGACGAACACAGCTACGGACTGTGCCTGGACTGCGGTGACGCCATCGACCTGCGCCGCCTGCAGGCGCTGCCTGCCACGCCGTACTGCACCTCCTGCCAGGCCGTGCATGAACACGAACGCGCGCCCGCAATGCGCCGCTGAGCAGGGCTCGACATGAGTGCCAGGAACATCCTGCTGATCCAGGGTCACCCCGACGGCTCGGCCACCCACCTGTGCTACGCCCTGGCCGACGCCTATGCCCAGGGCGCGGCCCATGCCGGCCACAGCGTGCGCCGCCTCACCCTGGCCGGGCTGCAATTTCCCCTGCTGTCCAGCCAGGCCCAGTGGGAAACCGGGGAACTGCCGCCGTCGCTTCAACCGGCCCAGGATGACATCCGCTGGGCCGACCATATCGTGCTGTTCTTTCCGCTGTGGCTGGGTGACATGCCGGCCCTGCTCAAAGGGTTTCTGGAACAGGTCATGCGCCCGGGCTTCGCGTTTGTACGCAAGCAGGGCAGCGCCGTCTTCACCGAAAAGGGTCTGACCGGCCGTTCGGCCAGGGTGGTGGTCACCATGGGCATGCCGGCCCTGGTGTACCGCTGGTACTTCCGCGCCCACAGCGTGCGCGCGCTGGAACGCAACGTGCTCGGCTTTGTGGGCATAGCACCGGTCAGCCAGACGCTGGTGGGCGGCGCGGCCGGGTTGAGCGCGCAGGACGCAAGCCGCTGGCTGTCGCGCCTGCGCATGCTCGGAGAACAGGCCGCCTGAGCCGTCCGCTTGCGCCAGGTCAATCGCGCGGTGCCGCATCTGCCTAAAGTGGCGCGGTAGCCGCTTTTTTCCATGACCAGCACCAGCAACACCTCCGCCACCCTGCGCCTGCGGCGCATGGGCATCGACACCTACCAGGAACCGGTGCTGTACCTGCACCGCGACAGCCACGTCTGCCATTCCGAAGGTTTTGAGGCCCAGTCCCGGGTGGAGCTTCGCGTGGACGGCGCCACCATCATTGCCACGCTGAACGTGGTGACCACCGCCATCCTGGAACCCGACGAGGCCGGCCTGTCGGAAGCGGCGTGGCGGCTGCTCAGGGCCCGGCCCGGTGCACGCGTGTCCCTTCACCACCCGGTGCCGCTGGAGTCCATGAGCCATGTGCGGGCCAAGGTGTACGGCCGCCGCCTGGGGCAGGACGCGATCCAGGCCGTGATCAACGATGTGGCCGCCGGCCGCTATTCAGACCTGCAGCTGGCGGCCTTTGTCACCGCCTGCGCCGGCGACCACCTGGACCAGGCCGAGACCACGGCACTGACCCGTGCCATGGTCCAGGCGGGCGAACGCATGCGCTGGGACGGCGGTCCGGTCATGGACAAGCACTGCGTGGGCGGTCTGCCGGGCAACCGCACCACGATGATCATCGTGCCCATCATCGCGGCCTGCGGCCTGCGCATGCCCAAGACCTCTTCGCGCGCCATCACCTCGCCGGCCGGCACGGCCGACGCCATGGAAACCCTGGCGCCGGTGGACCTGGACGTCGCGCAGATCCGCCGCGTGGTGGACAGCACCGGCGGCTGCATTGTGTGGGGCGGGGCCGTCCGCCTGAGCCCGGCCGACGACATCCTGATCCGGGTGGAACGGCCCCTGGACCTGGACAGCCAGGGCCAGCTGGTGGCGTCAGTGCTGTCCAAGAAGGCGGCCGCCGGTGCCACCCACGTGCTGATCGACATGCCCGTGGGCCTGACGGCCAAGGTGCGCAGCGCCCGCGCGGCCAGCCTGCTGGGCCATCAGCTGGAGCAGGTTGGCCAGGCCCTGGGCCTGCAGGTGCGTGTGCTGCAGACCGACGGCGTGGCGCCGGTGGGCTTTGGCATCGGCCCGGCGCTGGAGGCACGCGATGTGCTGGCGGTGCTGCAGGGCGAAAGCGGTGCGCCGGCCGATCTGGCGCTGCGGGCTGTCCAGCTGGCCGGCCAGCTGCTGGAGTTCGGTGGTGCTGCGCCCGCCGGCGAAGGCCTGGCGATGGCCCGCGCGGTGCTGCAGGACGGCCGGGCCTGGCGCAAGTTCCAGGACATCTGCGAAGCCCAGGGCGGCCTGCGCACACCGCCCGTGGCGGCGTACCGCCAGCCGGTGCCGGCCCGCCACGGCGGCACGGTGATTGCCATCGACAACCGGCGCCTGGCGCGCATCGCCAAGCTGGCCGGGGCGCCTTCATCCGCGTGCGCCGGCATCGACATGCATGTGCAGCCAGGCACGGTGGTCGAACGCGGCCAGCCGCTGTTCACGCTGCATGCCGCCACCCCGGGGGAGCTGGCCTATGCGCTCGAATACGCCACCACCCAGACCGAAGCGGTGCACCTGATGGCAGAGGCCCTGTGAGCACCGGAACCCTGGTGGCGGCGCTGCCCGATGACGCGGCCCTGGCGGCTGCGCTCGCGCGCAGCCTGCGCTGCGACAGCACGGTGCTGGCGTTGCACCGCTTTCCGGACGGTGAATCGCTGGTGCGCTATGACGTTCCGCTCAAGGGCCGGCGCGTGGTGCTGGCCGCCAGCCTGCGCCAGCCCGACGCCGCCACCCTGCCCCTGCTGTTTGCCGCCGACGCCGCGCGCGAACTGGGTGCGCGGCAGGTGGGCCTGGCGGCGCCCTACCTGGCCTACATGCGCCAGGACAAGCGCTTTCGGCCCGGCGAAGCCGTCACCTCGCGCAGCTATGCGCGGCTGATGTCCGCCGCCTTTGATTTCCTGGTGACGGTGGACCCGCACCTGCACCGCTGGCACAGCCTGGACCAGATCTACACCGTGCCCACGCGGGTGGTGGCCGCCGCGCCGCAGATCGCACGCTGGCTGGCGCGGCATGTGCGCCAGCCGCTGCTGGTGGGGCCTGATGCCGAGAGCGAGCAGTGGGTGGCCGGGGTCGCCGGACTGGCCGCAGCGCCCTGGACCGTGATGACCAAGACCCGGCGCGGTGACCGCGATGTGAGCGTGAAGCTGGCCGCACGCGGCCCCTGGCCTGGCCATACCCCGGTGTTGCTGGACGACATGGTGTCCACCGGCCACACCATGGTGGCTGCCGCACAGGCACTGGCACGCACCGGCCTGCCGCCACCGGTGTGCGTGGTGGTGCACGCGCTTTTTGATGCGCAGGCATTGCAGCGGCTGCACGAAGCGGGCGTGGCGCGTGTGGTCAGTTGCGACACCGTGCCCCATGCCACCAACGCCATCCGCCTGGCCGCGCCGCTGGCGCGTGCCATCCGGGACGTGATGGCCGTGGGTCAGTGAACGCGCAGTTCAAACGCCCGGGTCAGTCCGTCCAGGTCAAGGATGCGTACATGCTTCTTGTCCACCTCCAGCAGGCGTTGCTGCTGGAAAGCCGAGAACGTGCGGCTGACCGTCTCCAGCTTCAGGCCCAGATAGCTGCCGATTTCGGCGCGCGACATGCGCAGGTGGAATTCGCTGGCTGAATAACCCCGAGCCTTCAGGCGCTGCGACAGGTTCAGCAGGAAAGCGGCCAG
>CAZUJD010000050.1:0-7877 GCA_964620025.1 uncultured Ramlibacter sp.
TCTGGGCCTGTCCCTGCTGCACTATCTGCATGTGCCTCTGGTGCTGGGCGCCAACGGCGAAAAGCTGTCCAAGCAAAACGGCGCGCAGGCGCTGGACCTGACCAGGCCCCAGGTAGCACTGAATGCCGCAGCACAGGCGCTGGGTCTGGCCCCTGCTGAGGCCGTCAGCGTCAGCGATGCCCTTGCGCAATGGGTCGTGCAATGGCGCGACTCCTACAATCCGGTGCGTGAATGACGTTGTAAACACTCCTCCCGCCGACCAGCCCCCGGGCCCGCCGGACCACATTGCCCATCCCCGTACCGTGCGCACCTTTGTGCGCCGCGCGGGCCGCACCACCTTCGGCCAGGCCCGCGCTTTCGAAGAACTGGGCCCCCGCTTCTTGCAGCCCTATACCGGCGAGCCACTGGACTTCACCGCAGCTTTCGGCCGCACAGCCCCGGTGGTACTGGAGATCGGGTTCGGCATGGGCGAGGCCACTGCCCATATCGCGGGGCTGATGCCGGACACCAGTTTCCTGTGCTGCGAGGTTCATGAGCCCGGAGTAGGCGCCCTGCTCAAGCGCATTGGCGAACAAGGGTTGAACAACATACGCATCCTGCAGCACGACGCCGTGGAGGTACTGGACCACATGCTGCCATTGCAGAGCCTGCACGGTGTGCACATCTTCTTTCCCGACCCGTGGCACAAGAAGAAGCACAACAAGCGCCGACTGATCCAGCCGGAGCTGGTCGCGCGCCTGGCGCAACGCCTGCGTCCGGGAGGCTACCTGCATTGCGCCACAGATTGGGAGCCCTATGCCCGCCAGATGCTGACGGTACTGGGCAGCGAGCCTTTGCTGCGAAATACAGCCGATGGATTTGCTCCCAAACCGGCCTACCGGCCGCTGACCAAGTTCGAAAACCGGGGACTGAAACTGGGTCACGGTGTCTGGGATCTGGTGTTTGAGCGCGTGTGATTGACGCGACAGGTTGCTAGGTAATGCCAGCAAACCTCATTAAAATCAACGGCTTGTGCTCAAGAGTTCATCCAGCATCTCGCAAGCCGCTACACCTTGAAACCAGACTCACCGCCACCGGCGGACACCAAGCTGTTTCGTGACGCAGTGCTCAAGGCGCGCAGCGCGCGCTCGCTTGGCCAGATCATCCTCACTCCCCATCCCCGAACCACCTGGCTGGTGGTGATTGCCGCCGTGCTGGGGACACTGGTGGTGCTGTTCCTGACCTTGGGTACCTATACGCGCCGCGCCACCGTGACCGGCCAGCTGGTGCCGTCGTCCGGCGTCATCCGTGTGCACACGCCACAGGCGGGTGTGGTGCTGGAGCGCAAGGTCGCAGAAGGTCAGGTCGTCAACAAGGGTGACGTGCTGTTCACGCTCAACAGCGACAGGCTGGGCGCTGGCGCGCGCGAGGTGCAGGCCGACATTGGCCAGCAGGTGGGCGAACGCCGTCGCTCACTGGAAGCCGAACTGGCCCGCAACAAGGGCGTGGAAGCCGCTGAAATCGGGCACCTGGAGCGCCGCGCCGGCACACTGCGGGCCGAGCAGCAGTCGATTGAGCGGCAGATGGACCAGCAGCGCATCCGCCTGAAGCTGGCCGAGGACGCCCGCAAGCGTTATCAGGGACTGGCCGACCAGGACTACATTGCGCGCGAACAGCTGTTCCAGAAAGAAGCCGAACTCAGCGAGCAACAGTCACGCCTGCAGGCCCTGGAACGTGATGCCCTGGTGGCCCAGCGGGAGCTGGCCACCACATTGCGCGAGATCGAAAACACCCGGGTGCGCTATGCCAACCAGAATGGCCTGCTCGAACGCGGTGTGTCGTCCGCACAGCAGGAGTTGACCGAGGTGGAGGCGCGCCGCCGCGTGGTCATTACTGCGCCGGAATCAGGCCGGGCCACACTGGTCAGCGGCGAGCCAGGCCAGGCCGTGGACACAGCCCGCCCCCTGCTCAACCTGGTGCCCAGCGATGCGAAGCTGGAAGTGCGCCTGTACGCCCCCAGCCGCACCATGGGCTTCATTCGCCCCGGCGACGCAGTGCTGCTGCGTTACCAGTCGTTCCCGTACCAGAAGTTCGGCCAGCACGAGGGCGTGGTGGCCTCGGTGTCCAACAACGCCGTGACCAGCACCGAGCTGGCGGGCTTCCAGATCCCCGATGTACCACCTGGCGAACCGGTATATGCCATCGTGGTCACGCTCAAGCAGCAGAACGTCACGGCCTACGGCAAGCAATGGCCACTCTCGGCCGGCATGCGGCTGGACGCCGATATCCTGCAGGAAACGCGGCGCCTGTGGGAATGGATGCTGGAGCCGCTGTACAGCATCACGGGATCCATGTGATGAAGGAATGCACCACACATGGCCTGGCTTGAATCGCTGTCACTGGGGTTGAACAGGCGCCTGCCGGTGATCCTGCAGACCGAGGCGGCCGAATGCGGGCTGGCCTGCCTGGCCATGGTCATGGGCTACCACGGTGTCATCACCGACCTGGCCACGCTGCGTGCGCGCCATGCGATCTCGCTCAAGGGCATGTCGCTGGCCTCGCTGGCCAAGCTGGCCCAGGAAGAGCGCCTGGGCTTCCGGGCCGTGCGCCTTCAGCTCAAGGACATGGCCAACCTGAGCACACCGGCCATCCTGCACTGGGACCTGAACCACTTTGTGGTGCTCAAGTCCGTCCGCGGCAACCAGGTGACGGTGCACGACCCCGACGTGGGTGAGCGCCGCTACACCATGCAGGAGGTCAACGAGCACTTCACCGGCGTGGCGCTGGAGCTGTGGCCCGACCCCGGGTTTGAGCCACGCCGTGAATCCACGCCGATCGCGCTGGGGCAGCTGATCGGTCAGGTCACGGGTTTCTGGCCAGCCCTGACCCGGATACTCACCCTGTCACTGGTGCTGCAGATCTTTGTGCTGACGGGCCCGTTGTTCATGCAGTGGATCCTGGACCACGTGATCGTCTCGCGCGACACAAACCTGCTCACGACGCTGGCGCTGGGTTTCCTGCTGTTGCTGCTGATCCAGCTGGGGGTAGGCATCCTGCGTTCGTGGATGCTGCTGGCCATCAACACATCGATCCGGGTGCAGTGGAAAGCCAACATCTTCGCCCACCTGCTGCGCCTGCCACTGGAGTATTTCCAGAAGCGCCACCTGGGCGACATCGTCTCTCGCACCAACTCGATTGATGAAATCCAGCGGGTACTGACCAGCGCATTTGTAGAGTCCCTGCTGGACGGGCTCATGATGATCCTCACCATGGTGATGATGTTCATCTACAACCCCACCCTGGCGTGGATCGCGCTGGTGGCCGTGGGGCTGTACCTGGCGCTGCGCCTGCTTTGGTTCAAGCCGCTGTACCTGGCCACCGAAGAGCAGATCGTGCGTGGTGCCACGCTGTCAACGCACTACCTGGAAACCATCCGCGGCATGCGCACCATCAAGCTGTTTGCGCGCCAGCTGGTTCGCCGCAGCGCCTGGCAGACGCTGCTGATCAATGAAACCAACGCCACACTGCGCATCCAGAAGCTGCGCATCCTGTACGGCCTGGCGCGCTCCATGCTCAGCGGTGTGTTCAACATCGTTCTGCTGTGGATGGGTGCCACGCAAATCCTGTCGGGCCAGCTCAGCGTGGGCATGCTGATGGCCTTTCTGGCCTACCGCAGCCAGTTTGATTCTCGCGTCACAGGCCTGATCGACCAGTACATCGACCTCAGGATGCTGCGCCTGTACGGCGAGCGCCTGGCCGATGTGGTCCTGACGCCGGGTGAAGAGGAAGTGCGCCGTACGCTGACCGACCAGGTACCGGACAAGGCGCCGGAGATCGTGGTGCGGGATCTGCGCTTTCGCTATGCCGAACAGGACCCATGGGTGCTGGACGGCGTGAGCTTCAGCATCCAGCCGGGTGAAGCTGTCGCCATCACCGGGCCGTCGGGCTGCGGCAAGACCACGCTGGCCAACCTGCTGCTGGGCGTGCTGAAGGCCCAGGAAGGCAGCATCCTGGTGGGCTCCGTGGCACTGGAAAAGATGGGCAACGATGCCTGGCGGTCCCTGGTAGGCACCGTCATGCAGGACGACACCCTGTTCGCGGGATCCATCGCGGAAAACATCTGCTTCTTCGACCCCCGCCCCGACAACGAACGCATCGAGGAATGCGCCCGCCTGGCGGCCATCCACAAGGACATCGAAGCCATGCCCATGGGCTACCAGACGCTGGTGGGGGACATGGGCACGGTGCTGTCTGGCGGCCAGAAGCAGCGCGTGACGCTGGCGCGTGCCCTGTACAAGCAGCCCCAGGTGCTGCTGCTGGACGAAGCCACCAGCCACCTGGACGTCAAGCGCGAAGCACAGGTCAATGAATCCATCGCCGGGCTGAATGTGACGCGCATTGTCATCGCCCACCGGCCCGAAACCATTGGTTCGGCGCAGCGCGTGATCGAGATGGAGCGCGGCACGATCGTCTATGACGGTCCGCCGGACGGTTACTTCGAGCGGCTGGGCCTCGCACGGCCTGCTGCTGCAACGTGAATCCCCTTCGTATCCGGCTCAGGCAGGTGGCCCTGGTCACCGCCATGGGTGCCGGCGCGCTGCCGCCCTGGCCTGCAGCGGCTCAGACCGGACTGGAACAGGCCGCGGCCTCCCTGCCCGGTCGCGGCAGCTGCCGCGAACTTGGCAGCCAGGCGTTGCTGGACCTGACCCTCATGGCCGCCGTCGAGCATGTGTTGTGCAAAAGTCCCCTGCTCAACCAGGCGCTGCTGCTGGTCGACGAGCAACAGGCCGGCGTGGAACTGGCCAGGGCAGCCTACCGCCCGCGTGTGTCCGCCTACGCCGAAATGGCCAGCAATCGCATTCCGTCCAGCAACAGCGGGGCGGGTTCCTTGAGCTCCAGCGTCACCGGCTCTCTCGGCGTGAGCTGGGTGCTGTATGACGCCGGCGTGCGCAATGCGAACCTTGAGCAGTCGCGCCAGTTGCTGGCGTCTGCACGATCGGCACAGCAAGTCTCTTCCATCAACGCCGTGAACGAGGCGCTGCGCCTTTATGTGGAAGCCGCCACGGCCTGGGCGCGTCTGGAAGCGCAGCGCGAAACCGAGACCGTTGCCCGCCAAAGCCTTGAAGCGGCAGAGGCCAAGCATGCTGCCCAGGTAGCCTCGCTGGCAGAAAAACTGCAAGCCCAGACGGCACTGGCACAGGCAACACTGGATCGTGTGCGCGCTGAAGGCGTGTGGGACACCGCGCGGGGGCTGCTTGCCGTGGCAATGGGCTTTTCAGCAGATGCACCTTTGGCCCTTGCGCCCATCAGTGCAGCCTTCCCGGCCATCAGCGCCCGCGGCCCGCTGGAAACCTGGATCAGCGAGGCACGCCGCGATCACCCGCGCGTGCGCATGGCCCGCGCCGACGTGCTTGCACTGACTGCCCGCGTTGAATCGGTGCGGGCGGAAGGCAAGGGAAATGTCCAGCTCTCTCTGGGCGCGGGCTCAACCCGTGATCTGGGCACACCCGGTGCGCGTTTTGAGCACAGCCTGAGCGGCTACGTTGTCGCCAGTATCCCGCTGTTCAACAAGGTTGAGCAGCAGGCCCGCGAAGCCCAGGCCCAGGCGCAGGTCGCCAGCCGCGAAGCAGCCCTGGCTCAGGTCGAACGCGACATTGAATCAGACCTGTGGCGCAATGCCAGGTTGCTCGAGACCGAAGCACAAAACCTGACGGCGGCCAAGTTGCTGCTGCGTGCCGCCACGCAAAGTTACCAGATCACTTTTGGCCGCTACAAGGCCGGCGTGGGGTCCATCCTGGAACTGATCAGTACTCAGGTGGCCTTGTCCAACGCCCGCTCCCAGCTGACCCAGGCCCAACTGGGCCATGCGCAGGCGCGTCTGCGAATGGAGGTCGCTGCAGGCAGAGTTGTGCTGAATCCCTAGCTGATCTGGCGAACACCCAAGGAAAAAGCCCCCGAAGGGGCTTTTCCAGATGCTACAGACTCAAAAGTCCTGGGGGGGAGGCGGCGGCGGCGGGGGCGGAGGGGGCGGCGGCGGAGGTGTGCCGCCACAGCCTGCGCCACTGCTGCTGGAGCCGCCACTGCTGGATCCACCACAGCTGCCACTGCGGCCGCTGCTGCTCGCCTTGCCGCCACCCTTGCTGCGGGATTTCTTGTTGCTGCTCTTGCCGGAACAACCCCGCCCACCGGCGACCTGCTCCATTTCTTCGAGAGTCAAAACACGCATGCTGATCTCCTGATTACTGGTCAATCTGTTACCGGGGTTTTTTTGTCTGTATGACTGACAACACGCCGGCGCTATGTGTGGCACTCAAGATCTGATACATCTTGCAACTTGGACGCCTGGGCGCGAGTGTAGCGAGTTAAGCAGCGCGTAACATGTTTGTTACATAATAATTTCGGGAAAATTTTCGTGCGGGAAAAAAATTAAATCCAATGGGTTAAATGGCGATCTGCTGTGAATCCACTTCGTAGGTCAGCCTGATTTCGCGAAGCAGCTTGCGGCTCGCAAAAGCCTGCATCAACTGTGGGTTGGCAAAGTCCCGCAGCAACGGCGGGCGGGCTGAACTGAAGTAAACCGGACCGTTGTCATACATCTCGCTGGAGCCGGCCAACCCGACATCCTCCCAGTGGGCACATACCTGGATCAGGCAGGGGGCATGTGTCACCCCAAGTTCCCGCAAGGCCAACGCGCGGTGGTAACCATTGTTGAGCACGACGCGTGCGCCGTATCGCACCACATTGAGCACGTTGGTCGTGTGCCCCACGCTCAACGCGAGCACGGCCTGGGGGTGGCCGTTGGCCTTCAATCCCCTGACATCCGCCGGGTTCAACAATTGCGCGCCCAGAAACCGGGTGTCATGGGTACCAGAAACAAACACAACCCGCCGGCCGTCCTGGTGGGCAACCCTGAATCCGGCATCGCCGGCTGTCAGCGGCAGGCAGACCGCCGCCAGATCCGCATCCTTCGGCGGGCGGGGCAGGCTGGACACCATGTGGTCCACGGTTGCCCGGCCGATGTGATGCTGGCTCACGATCAGCTTGTCCAGTTCGACCATGCCAAATGCCACGGGCACCGCCGCGAATGTCTGCTGGAAACTCGTGAGCTTGACGAGCTTGTCCACGTGCGCCTGCAGCGCCCTGGAAAGCGGCAATATCTGGGGTTTGTCGGCGGCGCCGGCCTCGGTGGTTTGCAATGTATTGAACACCACGGCTGCCTCACGCCACATGTCAGCCAGATCTCCCTGGTCCATCTCGCGGCCACCCACAGCGCGCTCACGCACAAACTCGATGAAATCGGCCATGCGGGTCACACCCATCAGGCACAGTTCCTGGTCCATCGCTTCGACCGGCCGCGGTTCTGCGGGCAAAGGGGGTTGGGGCATCATGGGCCGCATTGTAGGGAGCAGCCCTTCATGACTTGCAGGCATGAGCGCATTCGCAATCGGCACCAAACCCGTATTGCCAGCCACAGTGGGATGCGTTACCTTGTGTAAACCTGTGAGCTGGCATCAAGTTTGCGTGCGGCGACACATCAATACAAGGAGTTCAGCCATGAACACCAAACGAAGGACGCTATTGGGAATGGGCCTGGCAGGGCTGGGATTGTGCGGCGCTGGCCTGGTCCGTGCGCAAGCCAAACCGCCCGCGGGCCGCAAGATTGTGCTGGGCCAGTCCGTGCCCCTGACCGGCGCCGCCAGCGAAATCGGCCTGGCCTTCGCTGCGGGAGCCAAGCTGTATGTCGACGCGTTCAACGCCCGCAAGAACAACCCGGGCTGGAATTTCGAGTTGCGACAGCTCGATGATGGCTACGATCCCGCAAAGGCCACAGCCAATGCGAAAAAGCTGCTGGAAGAAGGAGCCGATCGCCGGCGCCTGGGTCATCTGGAGCCCGGGGG
>CAZUJD010000050.1:7887-14388 GCA_964620025.1 uncultured Ramlibacter sp.
CAGCTCGTCGAGGCTCATTCCCTCGGCGAGGTGGAAGAAGGAGCCGATCTGCTCTTCGGCTTTGTCGGGACGGCCAGCTCGGACGCCGGTGCCGCAGTGGCCAAGTCCGAGAGCGCCATCTTCTTTGGTCCCTTCGCAGCCTCAGACACGCTGCGTGACGCAGCGCATACCAACGTGTTTCACGTCCGCCCCAGCATGGCAGACGAGGCGTTCAAGATGGTTCGCCACTGCGCCACGCTCGGCCAGACCCGGATTGCCGTGCTGGCCGAGGACGACACCATGGGTCGTGCCGGACTGGCCGCTGTCAACCAGGCCATGAGTGAACTCAAGCTGCCGCCGCTGGTGGCCTCGGCCTTTGTGCCCGTCAACAGTGACAAGGTCGATGCCGCTGTGGCCTCGCTGTTCAAGGCACAGCCCCAAGCCATCATCCAGGTCTCGCTGTTCAACTCCACCGCAGCCTTCATCCGCAAGATGCGCAAGGCAGGCTATGCCGGTGCTTTCATGAACTTTTCGGTAGTGGGTATCGACCCGCTGTTCACCGCGCTGGGCAAGGAGATCGGCGGCGTCGTGGTGTCTCAGGTCGTGCCCTCGCCGCGCAGTTCAGCAACGCCCATCGTCAAGGAATACCTGGCGGCGATCGACAACTCTGATCAGAGCCCATCCTACGAGAGCCTGGAGGGCTTCATTGCCGCCAAGGCACTGGCCGAGGCGGTGCGACGCGCAGGCAAGGGTTTTGACAAGGGCAAACTGCAGGCCAGCATGGCCGCCATGACTGACTTCGACGTGGGTGGCTTCCGCATCAATCTGCGTGCCGGCATGCGTGACTCGGTACGTGCAATTGACCTGGTGACCATCACACCGGACGGCAAGATCATCCGCTGACAATTCAACACCCAGTAAAAAAGCCACCGCAAGGTGGCTTTTTTACTGGGGAGCCTTCTCAGAAGTCCTGGGGAGGCGGGGGCGGCGGCGGGGGCACGCTGCAGCAATCGCCACTGGCCTCCGGGTTGGCAGCAGTGCCCCAGGTTTTGTGGGCAGCGCCAGGGCGCACGTTGTTTTCAGCCTTGTTGTTCGTCAGGGAGTTGCCGGGGGCGTCGTCGTCGCCATTGCCCCAGCCGTTGTTGCGTTGGCAACCGTCTTTCGTCCCGCCGGACACCAAGTCCATCTCTTCAAGCGTTAGAACTCGCATCTTGATTCTCCATTCGTTGAATCACTACAGTCGTGACGGCGCCGCACACTCCAGCCACCGATCGAAACATCTCGATACACGAATTGTAATGAGACGAAACAGAATGACAAGGAATAATTGACCAGCCGACTAGGCCGATTCCCCAACTATTTCACGACTTGGAGGGCCCAGATTCAGCGAATTTCGCCTGGTTCGTGCCGACCCCGGGCAAACCTGCACGGCCGAACATGCCGAATCTGTAACGCCCCCGCCAACCCCGCCCTGCATCTTGCCGGCTCAGTTCCCTGGCGTGCTGCGCCACTTCGCCGGCGGCACGGGACCAGGCCTGGCGTGCCAGATCTTCCACACGCTGGAGCGAATCCGGGCTCAGGTCTTCCAGCAGCAGGCTGCAGGCCAACTGGTTGCCGCTGCCGGACAGTTGATCGACAACAGCATTCAGGTGGTCCGCGACGGTTTCGCCGGCATCATGCACCGATACTGTTGCGTCATCCGGCTTGACCAGATGGACATGGTCACCACGGCACTCCACGATCGCCCGGCGCGACAGTTCGGCCAGCGCGGTCAGAGCACTGCCTTGCGCGGTGGACATCGCCAGGTTCTCGAATGAAGGTGCCGGTCCGGCGAACGGCAAAGGCTGGCAACGCCATTCGGTCATCCAGGTGCTGACCATGCGCCGGACCTGGTCGTCTGCGGTGACTTCCTGCACCGGCATGAGGGGACCTCCCTGCATCAGTGCATGCACGTCCTTGCGGTGAAGGCCCGACAGGACACAAAGCGCTGTCTCGGTCTGTTTGCTCCCACGACGCTCCAGTTCAGCCACAGCCGCACGCAGGAACACGTGTTTGAGCCTCAGGCAAAACTCGCGGTACCCAATGCCCGAGCGCACCATCCAGCCCACCAGGGGAGCCACGGCACGTTCGGCAAAACCGAGAATTTCCTGGTCGAAGCCAGCAGCGGGGGCAAAAGGTTTCATGCCCTCATTCTAAAGAATTAATGTGATTAATTCACATTTAATTTCACACAATCCGGTCACAGCTGGTTGGGACTGCGCCTGAGTTCGCGCAGCAGGAAATAGCGCAGGTCCATGCAATCCCACTCCGGCGGCAACCGCCGCCCGTTCACAAACACCACAGGCGCGGCGTCAATACCCAACGATTGCAGTGATTGGTGTTGCTGCAATACAGCCGGTCCAGGTACCGTGGTGTCTGGTGCTGGTTGGCCGGCCAGAACCCCTGATTGCCATTCAGCAAAGTCCGCGGGTGTGGTCACACGGTCCTTCGCCCCAAAAAACCAGCTGGCGCAGGCACGGCGCAGCCTGGCCTGGTCACCCGCGGCCGCCAGGTGAAGAAACAGGACCGCAACCCGGTCGGCCACCTGGTACTGGTCGCGAAGGACGGGACTGGGGGCACTTGACGGATCTCCTCCACGCAGGAATCGAAGCCGGATCGCCATGTGCCCGCCCAGCATGGCCTGCAAAGCCCAGGCTGCGCGGACCTGGCGTCCGCAGGCGGGACAGGCAGGCAATACGGCCAGCACTGCCTGCACCGGTGCATCGGCAGCGCCCAGACACACCTCAACAGGCACCGGCGGCACGGTGTGCACGCCGGCGTCCCACAGGGCCTGCACGACGGCGGGCTGGCTGCGCATGCGCGCAAACTCCCGGGCTACAGCCCTGCCCTGCCAGGCCGTCACCAGCAACGAACGCAACCCCGACCATGCGAAAGTGACACCGGCCCAGGCCACCACCATGAGCAACCAGGAGTGCGGATCCCAGGGCCAGCCCTGCCATGGCCATCCGGCGGCCAGCCCCGTACCGGCCTCCAGCCACAGCAAGGCGGCCACCAGCAGGCACAGCCAGCAATACGAGCGCAGCCGGATCACCTGGTAGTACACCGACAGGGCTGTGAACGGCAGCAGCGCCAGCGACAAGGCTCCCAGCATGGCCTGGGCCGCAGCGCTCCGCCCCGCCAAGGCCGCCAGCAGCAGCCCCACCAGGCCGGCCGCAAAGTAGACCAGTCCCAGGTCCGACAGCGGCACCGGACCCAGGCGGCTGGCTGGCGAATGCAACACCCGGGCGCAATTGGCCACCGGGCCCGCAGCACACAGGCGCTGCAAAGGCCGGCCGATGCCGGCCTGCTCAAAGCTCAGGACGACCGTGGCGGCCAGGCCCAACAGCTTGAACGTGATGAGAGCAACCAGCGACAGACTCAGTTCAGAGATGGGCCACACGAGCGTTGCCAACATCAGCAATGCCGGTACGGCCAGGAGCAGTGCGCCGTAGCGCAGACGATCACCAAGCTGCGCCGCCCGGTGTAATTCTGCAAACGGTTCACCCGCACCGTCGCGCGGCTTGAGCATCAACAGCATGCCGTTCCACTGGGCGTTGAATTCACTGGGGGTCATCCGGCGCGTGGCGCCATCCACCATGAGCGTCATGTCAGCTGTACCGGCATGCATTACCACGCCATACCGTCCACCGGCCAGCGGGACCAGACTGCCGGCCACATCGGCCGGCAACTCTTCCACGCTGCCACCCATGGGGAGGGTATCCACGCCCCAATGCTGAAGCAGTTCGACCAGGGCGGACGGCGTGATCGGCCCCGGGTATTCATGAACCACCTGCTGGATGTAGCCACGCGTTGCGGCCACCCCATGGCTGCGCAACGCCTGCGCCAGGGCCACTACGGCGCTGTCAGCCGTGCCCGGCCCCGGGGACCAGCGCGGCGCCGTCATGGGCTCAGGCCCGCTCGGCTACCCAGGCCTGCACCGACTGCAGTGCGCCCGCCAGCTTGCTGGCATCTGTACCGCCGGCCATGGCCATGTCGGGTTTGCCGCCCCCCTTGCCGCCCACTTGCTGGGCCACAAAGTTGACCAGTTCGCCCGCCTTGACCTTGCCCATCACGTCGGCAGTGGCACCTGCGGCAATCTGCACCTTGGCACCATCCACTGCCGCCAGCACGATGGCGGCAGACTTGAGCTTGTCCTTCAGCTTGTCCATGGTGTCGCGCAGTGTCTTGGCATCTGCGCCTTCAAGGCGGGCAGCCAGCACCTTGATGCCATTGACATCCACCGCCTGGCTGACCAGCTCGTCCCCTTGAGAAGATGCCAGCTTGCCCTTGAGTGCGGCCACTTCCTTTTCAAGCGCACGCACCTGGTCCATCACCTGGCCAATGCGGCCCTGCAATTCAGCGGCCGGTGCCTTCAGCGCGCCTGCGGCCTGCGCCACGGTGCTCTCAAGCTGCTGCAGATAGGCCAGCGCATTGGCGCCGGTGATGGCCTCCACCCGGCGGATGCCCGCAGCCACGCCGGATTCGCCGGTGATCTTGAACAGGCCGATGTCGCCTGTGCGCTGCACATGGGTTCCGCCGCAGAGTTCACGGCTGCTGCCGATGTCCAGCACACGCACGGTCTCGCCGTACTTCTCACCAAACAGCATCACCGCACCGGTCTTCTGGGCCGAGTCGATGTCCATGACACGCGCCTGCGTGGCAGCGTTGGCCAGGATTTCATCGTTCACGCGCTTTTCGATCTCGCGGATCTGCGCATCTGTGACCGGAGCGTTGTGCGTGAAGTCAAAACGCGTCTTGTCCGCGTCCACCAGGCTGCCCTTTTGCTGCACGTGGCTGCCCAGCACTTCGCGCAGCGCCTTGTGCATCAGGTGCGTCACGCTGTGGTTGCGCATGGTGGCGTGGCGCCGGGCCATGTCCACCGACGCAGTCACGGCGTCGCCAACCTTCAGCGTGCCCTTCGCCTGTACGCCGTGGTGGCCATACACGTCAGACTTGATCTTCTGCGTGTCTTCCACGCCAAACTGCGTGTCTTTGCCCGTCAACAGGCCACTGTCGCCCACCTGCCCCCCCGACTCGGAGTAGAAAGGTGTGGTGTCCAGCACCACCACGCCCGCCTCTCCCTCGGCCAGCTGCTGCACCGGTGTGCCGTCCCGGTAAAGGGCGACGACGGTGGCGGGCTCTTCCAGCTTGTCATAGCCGGTGAACACGTTGCCGGCGCCGGTGTAGTCCAGCGCACGGTCCATCTTGAACTTGCCGGCAGCGCGGCCAGCGGCTTTCTGCTTGTCCATGGCGGCGTGGAAACCGGCCTCATCCACCGTGACATCGCGCTCGCGGCACACGTCGGCCGACAGGTCCAGCGGGAAGCCGAAGGTGTCGTGCAGCTTGAAGGCCACCTCGCCCGGCAGGACTTTCACGCCATTGGCCAGTGCTGCGTCCAGGATCTCCATGCCGTTTTCCAGGGTTTCGAAGAAGCGCTCTTCTTCCACCCGCAGCACGTCCATGATGCGGTCCTTCTGCGCGGCCAGGTTGGGATAGGCGTCGCCCATCAGCTGGACCAGGTCGGGCACCAGCTTGTGGAAGAACGGCGTCTTCTTGCCCAGCTTGTAGCCATGTCGGATGGCCCGGCGTACGATGCGCCGCTGCACATAACCGCGGCCTTCGTTGCTGGGGACCACCCCGTCGCTCACCAGGAATGCCGTGGCGCGGATGTGGTCGGCAATCACTCGCAGGCTCTTGTTGTCCAGGTCGGTGCAACCGGTCTCGCGCGACGCGGCCTTGATCAGCGCGTCAAAAATATCAATCTCGTAATTGCTGTGCACGTGCTGCAGGATCGCGGCCAGGCGCTCCAGGCCCATGCCGGTGTCCACGCAGGGCGCGGGCAGCTTGACCACGCTGCCGTCGGGCTGCATGTCGAACTGCATGAACACGTGGTTCCAGATCTCGATGAAGCGGTCGCCGTCTTCACCGGGGCTGCCGGGCGGGCCGCCGGGGATGTGGTCGCCGTGGTCGTAGAAGATCTCGCTGCACGGACCGCAAGGGCCGGTGTCGGCCATCATCCAGAAGTTGTCGGACTTGTATTTGCCGCCCTTGTTGTCGCCGATGCGGATCACGCGATCCGGCGGCAGGCCGATTTCCTTGGTCCAGATGTCGAAGGCTTCGTCGTCGTCGATGTACACCGTGGCCAGCAGGCGCTCGGGCGGCAGCTTGTACACCTGGGTCAGCAGCTCCCAGCCCCACTTCAGGCTGTCGCGCTTGAAATAATCGCCAAAGCTCCAGTTGCCCAGCATTTCGAAGAAGGTGTGGTGGCGCGCGGTGTAACCCACGTTTTCCAGGTCGTTGTGCTTGCCGCCGGCGCGCAGGCAGGCCTGCACCGACGCCGCACGCACATAGGGCCGCTTGTCGGTACCCAGGAACACATCCTTGAACTGCACCATGCCCGAGTTGGTGAACATCAGCGTGGGATCGTTGCCCGGCACCAGCGGGCTGGACGCCACCACGGTGTGGGCCGTGGACGCGAAGAAG
>CAZUJD010000051.1:0-14180 GCA_964620025.1 uncultured Ramlibacter sp.
TGATACATCGGCAACGGTGTGGTGTTGTCGGCGGCCAAGCTGTTCGAGGAAATTGAGGGCCTGGAAAAGGCGGGCGTTGAAGTACGCTCGCGCCTTCGCATCAGCGAAGCCTGTCCGCTCATCCTGCCGTTTCATGCCGCACTGGACGTGGCCCGCGAGGCCTACCGCGAAAAGGGCGGCACCGAAAAGATCGGCACCACCGGCCGCGGCATCGGACCGGCGTATGAGGACAAGATCGCCCGCCGTGCGCTGCGCGTGCAGGACCTGAAGCATCCCGAGCGTTTCAGCGAAAAGCTCAAGGTGCTGCTGGATCTGCACAACCATGTACTGGTCGAGGTGCTGGGCGCCAGCCCGATCGACTACGACACTGTGTTTGACGACGCCATGAAACATGCCGAGCTGCTCAAGCCCATGATGGCTGACGTCTCCCGCGAGCTCAATGAAGCCCACCTGCGCGGCGACAACCTGTTGTTTGAAGGCGCCCAGGGCACGTTGCTGGACGTGGACCACGGCACCTATCCCTACGTCACTTCCAGCAATTGTGTGGCCGGCAACGCGTCGGCCGGCGCGGGCGTGGGGCCGGGTATGCTGCATTACATCCTGGGTATCACGAAGGCTTACTGCACGCGCGTGGGCGGGGGGCCGTTCCCCACTGAACTGGACTGGGCCACGCCCGGTACCGTGGGCTACCACCTGAGCACCGTGGGCGCGGAAAAGGGTGTTACCACCGGTCGCAGCCGCCGCTGCGGCTGGTTCGATGCCGCGCTGCTCAAGCGATCGGCCCAGGTCAATGGACTGACGGGTCTGTGCATCACCAAGCTGGACGTGCTGGATGGCCTGAAGGAGCTGCAGTTGTGCACAGGCTATGAGCTGGATGGCGAGTACACCGATATCCTGCCGCTGGGTGCTGACGAAATCGCCCGTTGCAAGCCCGTGTACGAGACCATGGAAGGCTGGAGCGAATCCACCGTAGGAGTGACCCAGTACGAGAAACTGCCGGTGAATGCGCGTTTGTACCTGCAGCGCATCGAACAGGTGACCGGCGTGCCCATCGCTATGATCTCCACCAGTCCTGACCGGGACCACACGATCAAGATGCATCACCCTTACCTGGCTGACTGAGGCCTTCAGACTGAAACGGATGACACACATGCTGACTGAAGACGGAAAACACCTGTACGTCAGTTATGACGAATACCACAACCTGATCGAAAAGCTGGCGATCCGGGTGCACCAGTCGGGCTGGCAGTTCGACACCATCCTGTGTCTGGCGCGCGGGGGCATGCGGCCGGGCGACATCCTCAGCCGCATCTTTGACAAGCCGCTGGCGATCATGTCCACGAGTTCCTACCGGGCCGATGCCGGCACGGTGCAGGGGCACCTGGACATTGCCCGCTACATCACCACGCCGCAGGGTGAAATCGCCGGCAAGGTATTGCTGGTGGACGACCTGGCGGATTCTGGCCACACGCTCAAGGCTGTGATCCACCTGTTGAAAAACAACTACTCACCGATCACCGAGTTGCGCAGCGCAGTGATCTGGACCAAGGGTCTTTCGGCTTTCACGCCTGACTATTCGGTGGAGTTCCTGCCCACCAACCCCTGGATCCACCAGCCCTTTGAAGGCTATGACAGCCTGTCGCCCGACAAGCTGTTGGAGAAGTGGAAGGTCTGATGTGCGCCGGGCGGGCTAACATTGCTTCATGAGCCAAACGCCCACAGACCTGATTCACCATCCTTACGCGCCACCCGCCGGTTTTTCGGCCCCGCAGCCCGGCGTCTTCAAGGCCTCCACCGTCATCTTTCCCAGTGTCGCGGCCATGCGGTCGCGCGACTGGAAGCACAAGAACGGCTACACCTACGGGCTGCACGGCACGCCCACCACCTTTGTACTGGAAGAGCGCATCGCCACGCTTGAAGGAGGGCGCCAGTGCATTCTGGTGCCCAGCGGACTGGCCGCGATAGCCAACGTCAACCTGGCGCTGCTGAAGACGGGTGACGAAGTGCTCATCCCCGACAACGCCTACGGTCCGGGCAAGGCGCTGGCCGAAGGCGAGCTGGCTGCCTGGGGCATCACGCACCAGCTCTATGACGCCATGGATCCGGCGGACCTGCAGGCCCGCATCTCCCCGCGCACCAGGCTCGTCTGGCTGGAGGCTCCCGGTTCGGTGACCATGGAATTTCCTCCACTGGCCCACCATGCCCATATCTGTCGTCAGCGCGGCATCACCACGGCACTGGACAACACCTGGGGTGCAGGCCTGGCTTTCAATGGTTTCGATCTTGGCCGCGGCCAGCGATTCCAGGCGGGCAGTGGTGCCGACATCGTGGTGCAGGCGTTGACCAAATACCCCAGTGGCGGCGGCGATGTGCTGATGGGCAGCATCGTCACCCGCGATGAAGAACTGCACCTGAGGCTCAAGCTCTCGCACATGCGCCTGGGTTGGGGCATTGGCGCCAACGACGCTGAAGCGGTGCTCAGGGCGTTGCCCAGCATGGCCTTGCGCTACCGGGCGCAGGACCAGGCCGCGCGTTCACTGGCGGGCTGGTTGCAGCAACAGCCGCAGGTGGTGCAGGTGCTGCACCCTGCGTTGGATGGGTCGCCAGGCCATGAACACTGGCGTGCCCTGTGCACCGAAGATGGGCAAGGCGGTGGTACCAGTCTGGCGGCGGGCCTGTTCTCGGTGGTGTTCGACGCCAGGTACAGCGTGGCGCAGGTCGATGCATTCTGCGACGCGCTCAAGCTGTTCAAGATTGGCTATTCCTGGGGCGGTCCGGTCAGCCTGGTGGTGCCCTATGACATTCCATCCATGCGTGCGCGCTGGCCCCACAAAGGGGTGCTGGTACGCTTTTCAATGGGGCTGGAAAACGCGGCGGATTTGCAGGCCGACCTGGCGGAGGCATTGGCCGCGCTGGAGCTACCCCGGTCCTGACCGCATTGGTGGCTGCGTATTTATCGCGTACAGTGGCTGCCAAACTAACCAAGAAACGGATCGCCTGTGGCCACACCCAACTACGGATACGAAAAGCGGCAGAAAGAGCTGGCCAAAAAGCGCAAGAAGGAAGACAAGCTCAAGGCCAAGGCTGAACGCAAGTCGGGCGTACATCCTGACGACGCGGGCGAGGGTACCGACAGCCAGGGCGACGCGCCCGAGTCCAACCCGGCGCCTCCGCCGGTGCAGTCCTGAGGCAGGTCGCTTCAGGCTCCCTGCGCCCGCAACAGCGCCTCTGCAAGCCGGTCCATTTCCGCCATGGACCTGTTGCCGGCCGTGACTGTCAACGCGTTGGCATAGCGCACAAAATTGTTGCGGATTGAGCGCTCATAGCCCGGGTCGTAGTGCACTGACAGCAGTTCCCGAACCACGGTGTTGAAATTCCCAGCGCGTACCTGGTCCTTCCAGGCCTGCACGGTGGCCTTGCCCCGCAGTTCCACCAGTGCATCCAGACGGCGACAGAAAAGGTCGCGGTCATCTACAAAGAACTCGTAGTCTTCCAGCAACAGGGCCACGCGCTCATCATCGGGAAGTTCCAGCCGAAGGCAGGGGCTTTGACGCATGGCGGCAATCAGCGCTTCAGGGACCGCCAGGTTGCCAACCTTGCGGCTCTCGCTCTCCACATACACAGGTCGTGCCGGGTCAAAACTGCGCAAGCATTGCCACACCAGCGTATCAAAGCGCTTCTGGGAGGGCTGCGGCCGGCCCGGCAACAGGCCCAGGACGGAACTGCGATGGCTCGCCAGGCCTTCGAGGTCCAGCACCTGTCCACCGGCAGCCTGCAACGCGTGCAGCAGCCGTGTTTTGCCCGAGCCCGTCAGGCCACAGACAACGCGGTAATTGAACTTTCCCACCCACTGCGGAATGTCCGCCAGCACCGCGCCACGAAAGGCCTTGTAGCCGCCTTCGACGAGGGTGACCTTGAAGCCGATCTGACCCAGCACCAGCGCCAGCGAGCCGCTGCGTTTACCCCCGCGCCAGCAATACACGAGGGGTTGCCAGCTCTTGGGCTTGTCCAGCACATGCTGTTCAATGTGGCGGGCGATGTTGGCAGCGACCAGCGCTGCACCATGCTTTTGGGCTTCGAAAGGGCTGACCTGCACATACATGGTGCCCACGCGCTTGCGTTCGTCGTTGTCCAGCGAGGGCCAGTTGACGGCGCCCGGCAGATGATCGAGGGCGAACTCGTCCTCGCTGCGCGCATCAATGACGGTGCTGAAGCTTTCCAGTTGTGCCACGGCCTGGGTGGCGGGTATGACGCGAATGCTCACCGCAGCAGCTTTCGCAGTTCGGGCCAGACGTTGTCCAGCATGATCGGATGGGCTTCCTCCCGGGGGTGGATCCGGTCAGGCTGGAACAGTCGCAACGGATCAGCGCCATCGGCGACACCTTTGAGCAGGAACGGAACCACGGCCGCCTTGTGCGCCGCAGCGACCTTGGCAAACACGCCGGCGAACTGGCGGGCGTAGTCGGTGCCATAGTTGGGCGGCACCTGCATGCCAACCAGCAGAACGCGCGCGCCTGCTGCCTTTGCTGCCAGTGTCATGGCCGCCAGGTTGCTTTCGGTCATGGACAGCGGCAGACCGCGCAGGGCGTCGTTGCCGCCCAGCTCAATCACCACGTGCGTGGGCTTTTCGCGCGCCAGCAGCGCCTGCAGGCGGGAACGGCCGCCGGACGTTGTGTCGCCGCTGATGCTGGCATTGACAACGCGGGCGGCGATTTTCTCTCGCGCCAGGCGCTGTTCCAGCAAGGCAGCCCAGCCGCTGCCACGTTTCAGGCCATACTCGGCGCTGAGCGAGTCGCCGACGATGAGGATGGTCCGGGCTGGCACCGGTGTCTGCGCACCGAGCCCGGCGCCATAAGAGCCAGCTAATGCCGCCGCGATAAAGTCACGCCGTCGCCACCACGCCTTCACCATGTCTGAACCCATCATTTCCGTTGAACATGTCCACAAGTCGGTGACGGATTCCACCGGCACCCTGGACATTTTGCGCGATATTCACTTCGCGCTGGCACCGCGCGAAACCGTTGCCATCGAGGGCGCTTCAGGTTCAGGCAAGAGCACCCAGCTGTCCATCATTGCAGGGCTGGATACACCCACGCGTGGCACTGTGCGTCTGGCGGGACAGGACCTGTTTGCGCTGGACGAGGATTCGCGCGCTGCGCTTCGGGCCCAGAAGGTGGGGTTCGTGTTCCAGAGTTTCCAGCTCATGGGGAACCTGAATGCGCTGGAAAACGTCATGCTGCCGCTGGAACTCGCAGGCCGGCGTGATTCGCGCAAGGCCGCAACCGAGATGCTGGGCCGGGTGGGTCTGGGCGCACGGCTGGGCCACTACCCCAAGGTGCTGTCCGGGGGCGAGCAGCAACGTGTGGCGCTGGCGCGGGCCTTCGTGGTGCAACCGGCCGTGCTGCTGGCCGATGAGCCCACTGGAAGCCTGGATTTCGCCACCGGCGAGACTGTGATGCAACTGATGTTCGATCTGAACCGGGAACAGGGTACGACGCTGGTTCTGGTAACGCACGACCGCTCGATTGCGGCGCGCTGCGAGCAGCGCATCACGATCGAGGCCGGACAGATCAGCAAAGGCTGAAGGCCGTTGCCAGCCTCGGCCGAGGCGTCAGCGGTGGGGCAGGGCGCGCTTGAGCGCCTGCAGGAATACCTCACGCTGTTGCGGATGGTCGATGTTGCCGGCCACGGCGTGCACGAATTCCTTGAAGCTGGCACTGCGGGTTACTTCGCGGCGAATCAGCATTTTGGCCATGGGGCCGATGAACTTGCTCAGGGTGTGTTCAATGATCGCCATGTCCTCTGGCGGAATGTCCACCTGGCGGGTGGAGTGCTGGGGTATGGAGGGGTCCAGCCGTGAGGGCTCCAGTCGGCTGGCCGGACGGCTCATGGGCTGACTCATCGGCTGGCTGCGGGCCTGACCCACAGGTTGGCTCATCGGCTGACTGCGCGGCTGGCTGCGGGGCTGGCTGGGCACGGGCTGACTCAGCGGCATCGGACGGCTGGTCTGCGAATTGCGCGGCAAAGGCTGGCTGTGCCCCGGATTGCTCGGGCTGTAGCTGTGGCTCTGGACGCCGCTGACAAACAGGTCCCTGGCTTTGGGCTCCTGGATCGAAGGTGCCAGCGCTTCGCGCAGGTCCAGGATGCTGGGCGCCAGCGGTGCGGCCTTGCGCACCAGCACCTTGGCCAGCGGCCCGATGTGGCGTGCCAGTTCGACCTCTACCTCGGCCAGGAGCGTGGGGTCCAGCGCCTGGGTGGAGGCAATCGGTCGGGTTTGCGTGTATCCGGTAGCAGGGCCTTCCCTGCGGGTGGTGCCCCGCGGCCCGGCGGCCACCGAGTACACCTCATGCAGGCGCGAATGCTTGTCACCAAACTGGCCGAGGTACTCGAACATTTCGGCGGTGTCATCGGTGATGCGCGAGATCACATCGTAATAGGCCCGCGACACCAGGACCTGGTTGGCCTGCGCGAAGTCCATGATGCGCTGTGCGACGTTGATGCCGTCGCCCACCACATTGACCCGTTCATTGATATCGGCGATCACGCGCACCGGCCCCATGTGCAGGCCCACGCGCACTGACAGGTGATTGCCGTACCGCTGTCCCAGCAGGTCACGCAGCAGCATGGCCGAATGCAGCGCTTCTTCAGGGTCGCCCAAAAAGCAGATCGCCGCACCGTCACCGGTATCGATGGCGATACGGCTGTTCTCGTCAACCCCCTTCAACGCCTTGCCGATCAGCTCGTTGAACAGCTTTTTCAGTGCCACCTGGTCGTCCACAGAACGCACCGAATAGCCGATCAGGTCCAGGAACATGATCGTGCACAGAAGGTTCTTGCGGGTCATGCCCGACTGGCTGGCCGAGGAGGCGCTGGCGCTGGCGGCCGGATTGCCCGCTGCATAGCCCGACGCGCCAAGGCCGTGCCTGGGGGAGCTGACATCCAGGTCGATGGTCCGTGTGGCGGGGTGTTCACTGCCCATGATGGCCTGGCGCAGCTGGTCCACGGCCTGGGGTCGGCGGCTTTCATCAGGCTGCATGGCCCAGTCAATGGACTCCAGCAGGGCCGCGCCGAACACGTTGGCGTCAGCCACGCTGGCGGCGGGCAGCAAGGTGTCGTTCTTGACGCGCGAGGCGGATTCGAGCGGCTTCTTGCCGGTGGTCATCCAGTACATCACCGCACCGAGCGAATAGATGTCCGTCCATGGCCCCTGGTTGCCCTGCGAGTGGTATTGCTCGAACGGCGCGAACCCCGGACTCACGATGTTGGTCATGTCGTGGTTGGCCGTGACGCGGCGTGCCGCGCCGAAGTCCAGCAGCACGGGCGTACCATCTGCCCGTACATAAATGTTGTCTGGCTTGATGTCGCGGTGCAGAAAGCCCGTCTTGTGCACGGCGTCCAGGCCGTCCAGCAGCGGATAGATGATGGACAGCAGCGCGCGCTGGCTGAGCGGGGCGTTCTGGGGTACCCAGCGCTTGAGCGGGTCGCCGGATTCGTACTCCATCACGATGTAGGCCGTGCCGTTTTCGCGGAAATAGCGCAGCACGCGCACGATGTTGGGATGGCGGAACGTTGCCAGTGCCCGGGCCTCATCCAGGAAGCGCTCCAGGCCCCATTGGTACTGACTGCGTGTCTCCTCGGAGCCGCCGCGCACCTGGACGCCATGGTTCGCCACGCGTGTAACCGAGTCGCTGGGGAAATACTCCTTGATGGCGACAGGCAGGTTCAGGTTGATGTCCCGCGCCAGGTAGGTAATGCCGAAGCCACCACCACCCAGGGGGCGTTCGATCTGGTACTCAAGCAGCTTGTATCCGCTGGGCAGGCAGGCTTCATCTACCGCAGCGGATGGCGGTGGAGGGGGGGAGCCGGCAGCCGCACCCATCAATCAGGACCTGGGGCAGGGATCACTGGTCGATCATCTGCATGGCCTTTTCGAGGCTGCGACGCATGCGGTTGAAGGAACTGCCCAGGACGGCCACCTCGTCCTTGCCCTTTTCATTGAACTCGGGCACGGTGAACTCGCCCGTGCTGATCTTGTCGGCGGCTTGTGACATGCGACGGATCGGCCGCACGATCAGCCAGCTGAGCATGATGTTCAACACAATGAACACCACCACGAAGACGCCGGCCAGTGACGCCATGAAGGTGGTGAAGGCGCGCTCGGCATTGCGCAAGGGAACGTCCATGGGCACCGTGACCACCTGGGCGCCCACGATTTCGTTGTGTTTCCAGCCAAAACCGTTGGCCTCGCCGTAGATCTTGAGCATGGTGGGCGGGGCCGCGGCTGCCGTGCTGTGGCACTGCAGGCAGGCAGGGTTGCTGATCTGGATGGGCTTGGCGATGAACAGGCTGCGCCCGGTGGAGGACTGGCGCTCGGACACCACCTCTTTCAGGTCCTTGTGCAACCGGAATTGCTGGACGAGGTCGGCTTCCCAGTCGGCTGCGCGGTTGCGAGGGTTGGTGGGATTGAGCGTGGCTTCCTTGTAGCTGTAGTCGGGGTACTTCTTCTGCAGCTGCATCACGGCTTCGGTGGCAGCAAAGGCCGGCACTGTCTGCGGCAGGAAAACCTCGTCGAGCTGCTTGATGAGGTGGGGGCGTATCTGGTCCACCGTGTAAGTGCGCACAGAGATGGCGGCTTCCATCATGAGCTGGGCGCCACGGATGACTTCTTCGCGGGCATTTTGCTGCAGCAACTGGCGTGAAATGAAACCTGCGGCCGCAAAACCGGCCAGGAACACGACGACCAGCACCAGATTGAATTTGAGACGAAGCCCCATGCCTGCTCTCCTTGTTGTGTGGACTATTTTATACAGGGTACTGGGGGTGCAACCATCGGCAACGATAATTGCAGCATGTCTGCCCCCAAAGTCCTGTTCGGTTTTCACGCGGTTGGCGTGCGGTTGAAGACCGCTCCCCAATCGATTCTCGAGATATACGTCGATACGTCGAGAAAGGATGCGCGCATGCGCCAGTTTCTCGAAAGGGCCCACGAAGCCGGGGCCCGTCTGGTGGAAGCCGACGGCATGCGCCTGGCCAAGCTGGCCGGCAGCCACGGCCATCAGGGCGTAGCCGCCCGGGTGGAGGCCCTGGCCCAGGCGCATTCGCTTGACGACCTGCTCGATCTGGTGAGCGGGCCGCCCCTGCTCCTGGTGCTGGACGGTGTGACCGACCCCCATAACCTGGGCGCCTGCCTGCGGGTGGCCGATGGCGCCGGCGCGCATGCCGTGATAGCGCCCAAGGACCATGCCGCCGGCATCAATGCCACGGTGGCCAAGGTGGCTAGCGGTGCCGCTGAAACCATGCCCTATTTCATGGTGACCAACCTTGCCCGTACTTTGGGCGAGCTGAAAGAGCGCAACATCTGGTGCATTGGCACCAGTGACGATGCGCCAAAAACAATCTACCAGGTTGACCTGAAGGGGCCGACGGCGCTGGTGCTGGGTGCCGAAGGGCAGGGCATGCGCCAGCTCACACGCAAAACCTGCGACGAACTGGTGGGCATTCCAATGCTCGGCGCCGTGGAGAGCCTGAACGTCTCCGTGGCCAGTGGCGTGTGCCTGTATGAGGCTGTACGCCAGCGCAGCTGAACAGCCGCGCCGGCCGGGCGATCAAAGCAGGTAGTTGCCTACGCGCTGGAGCACCGTTTCGGCCTCTGCATACAGGCCCACGCTGTGCAGGACGCGGGCTGCTGCCATGTCGCCCCGGATGATCAGGTCGGTGTTGACCTGAACGGCATCGGCCGGGCTCAGTCCGGGTGTGGCGCGTGCGGCTTCAGCCAGCTCGCTGGCCCTGCCCCGAAGGCCGGCATCGGCGTTGAGCAGGGACAAATGGGCCAGCGCGCGAGCGCGCTCGGCACCGGTCTTGGCCGCAGCCTGGGTTTGCAGCGCGGCGGCGGCGGCCTGCAACTTGTCGCTGCCAGCTCCACCCGACAGCTGGGCCATGGATCGCAGCAGGGCGGCCCGCTCTGCCAGGTTTTCCAGGCGCGGAACCTGTGCCAGGCCGGCTTCCATGCTCTGCAAGGCCTTGTCCTGCTGACCGAGCTGGACCTTCAGCTGGGCGCCAATGGCGTACAGCCTGGCCTGTGAAGGTGCGTCAGGGGCCTGGGCGATCAGGGTGTCCACTTGGGTATTGGCCTGCTGGACCTTGGACCACAGGCCCCCCTTGGCCTTGACGATTGCGTCAGCCAACAGGGCTTCGCCAAATGACACGGCCCACTGGCCTGTCACGGTCATCCGTTGCTGGGCATCGTCGACAGCCTTGACGGACTCAACCGCCTTGGTCAGGAAAGCCCGGGATGCTTCAGCAGGTAACTGGCTGTGCCGGGCCAGGATGGCCCCGACACGGCTGAGGGCGGCAGCGCGCTCAGCCGGGTTGGACAGCGCGGCAGCGTCCGACATCAGCGAATCAGCTGCCGCGCGGGCCTTGCTGTCGCTCAGAACCTGCATGGACCAGGCCCGGACCTCCATATCCGCCACGCGGGCGGCCGAGGCGACAGCGGGGTCTGCCGTTGTTTTGGGTGAAGCCTTGAGCAACTTGATCATTTGCAAGGCGCGCGGCAATTGACCCATTTCGGCCAGCTGTGCGGTGAACTCCAGCGCGAGCAGCTGCTTGGCACTGGGCGATACGGTGGCTTCAGCGGCGCTGCTTGCGCCGCCAGCGCCTGCGGTCCCGCCTGGGCCGCCGGCACCGGCTGCTCCAGCGGCACCAGCTGCACCGGCCCCGCCCCCGGCGCCGCCCCCAACCTGGGCGCCAGCCAGAGCGCGTTCAGCCGTGGTGTTGCCCACGGACTTGGCCAGCGCTGTCGATGCCGCGACGGCTTGCTCAATGGTCAACCCTTTGGCTCCGGCGCGTTTGCCGCCAGCGGCCTGGATCAGCGGGTCATCCATGTCGGGGTCGCCGGTCAAGCCCGCAGCACCATCGGCAGCGCCCGGTGCGCCGCTACCAGCCTGCGCGCCACCGGCGGGCCCGACGCTGTCCAGCATCTTGTCGACCGGAGCTGCCTTCCCCTTGGCCGAGCCGCCCTTGAGTTCTTCCCACGACCAGCCAGCACCTGTCCCGCGGCCGCCGACAAACACGACCAGCAGGACGGCCGCTGCAGCCAGTACCTTGACCGCCTGGCCGACCTTGCTGGCCGCCTTGCGGATGCCCATTTTGGCCTCCAGTTCGGCCCGTACCTCGGCGCGCAGCTGGGCTTCCAGCTGGTCGCGCGTCATTTTCTCGGCTTGCTGGGCGCCGCGCGATGCCTGGAAGTCCAGCTTGGCGCGCTCCTGCTCCATGATGCGGCGGCGCAACTGGGCTTCGTCGGTGACCTTGTCAACAAACACGCCGCAATTGGGACACTGGCGGTTTTCAGGCAGGGTGACGCGCTGTTTGCACGACGGGCAGCCGAACAGGCCGTCAAAGGCGCCTTCGGTCTTGACCTGGATGGACAGTACCGGGGTGATCTCGACAGCCAGACCGGCTTTGCTGAACTGTTCCTTGGCGGCGTCGGCACGGGAACGCGGCACGCCGGCACCAATCTTGGCCTGCGGCACGCTGCGCAAGGCCTTGATCAGGCTTTCCACCCGGTCCGCGCGGATGCCCGCCGGCCCGAGCGCCATGCGTTCAATATCCTCCAGCTTGGTCCCCGAAGGCACTTTGACAATGACGTCAAATAGTGCCTCGGTGGATTCTTCAATCGTGGCAGGTTCTGCCATGGGCCGCTCCGTTGACTGCTTTGGCGCAGTGTATCAACAGGTATCCCTGTGCAACAGGGTGCGATCCCGTTGTTACGTTTCAGATCCAGCCCATGGCGCCCAGTGCGGCGCCCGCCCCCAGCAACCACAGCAGGTGGATACGCGTTTGCCACACCAGGATGGCCGTGATGCCGGCCAGCAGCCACACCGGCCAGTCGGCCAGGTTGTAACGGCTGCCGGTGGCCAGAATCCAGCCGGTGGCCACCAGCAGCGCAATGACGATGGGTGCCATCCCCTGTTTGAAGGCCCGCACGGCGCGCAAGCCGCGATTGCGGTGGCCCCAGCGGGCCACCAGGTAGGTGAGGGTGGTGCTGGGCAGCAGGATGCCTGCCAACGTCAGCGTCAATCCAAGTGCCGCCGTCGACAAACCGCCGGCATTCAGGCCCACGTGCCATCCCATCAAACCGACAAACAGCACGTTGGGGCCGGGAGCGGCTTGCGCAATGGAAATCGATGCACTGAACTGCGGGTCGGTGATCCAGTGCTGCTGGTCCACCAGGTAGCGGTGCATGTCGGGCGCGACGGTGATCGCGCCGCCGATCGACAGCAGCGACAGCGATGCGAAATGCAGCCAGAGGCCGAGCCAGTCAGCCGATGTCAGTGCGATGCTCATGGTTCGATCCGGTGCCAGGTCAGTACGCAGGCAGCGCCACCCAGTATCAGCAGCACCCAGGCCAGCGGCAGCCTCAGCAAGGCAATGGCAACGAAACACGCCACGGCCAGCACCAGGCACAGTAACAGGCCCATCGGGTTGGATTTCAGCACGCCCAGCAGTTTGAAGCCGGTGGCTGTCACCAGTCCCGCGGCCACGGCGCCCATGCCACGCAGGGCGCCCGCCACGTGCGGGTTGGCGGCAAACTGGGTGTACACCAGCGCGAGCACCAGCACCACGCACAGCGGCGCCGCGAGCATGCCGGCCACTGCCGTCACGGCACCACGCAGGCCAAAGTAACGATCACCGATCATCATCGACAGGTTCACCACATTCGGCCCGGGCAGGATCTGCGCAACGGCCCAGTCCTCAACAAACTGCTCGCGCGACATCCAGCGCTTGCGCTCGACCAGTTCGCGCTGTACCACGGCCAGAACGCCACCAAAACCCTGCAGGGCCAGGACGGTGAACGACAAAAACAGGTCGAGGAGGGATTGGGGGGCGTTGAGCGGTGGCGTGTCGTGCGACGCCTGGTCGGGCAGGGACATGCGGGCGATTATCCGGTGTCAGGCTTTCAGGTGGCCGTCAACGGGCCTGGCCGGACGCAATGCAAGCGCCAGACCACAGGCAATCAGCGCAATGGCGCCCGCCACGGGCCAAGCCAGTGGCTCGTGAAGAACCAGCATTCCCAGCACGGCCGCCGTGACGGGATTCAGCGCCAGAAACACGGTGACCCGTGCTGGCGATTCGTGCTTGAGCGCGTACAGCCAGAGAAAATAGCCGATGCCGCTGGACAGGCCGATGAACACCACGACGGCCCAGGCCTGTGCACTGAATGACGACAGTCGTGCCGGCCAGTCTTCGGCCAGCGCCAGTGCGGCCAGGACCGCCACGCTGGCCGCCATGGCCCAGGCCGACACGGGCAGTGCCTGATGGCGCTGCAGGTACGGGCGGTACAGCACGCTGCAGGCAGCCCCCAGTGCCGCACTCGCCAATACCGCCAGTTCACCCCACCAATGGCCGGCAGACCCGCCGCCCAGCTTGGGCGTCAGCGCCAGGGCCACCCCCGCAATGGACAACAGTACGCCACCCAGCAGGGCGGGTGTGATGCGGTCGTGCCCGAGCGCAGCCGACAGCAGCAGCGTGAGCAGCGGGAACAGGCTGAATATCAGCGCCGCCTGTGCAGCGCCCACGTGCTGCAG
Source organism: uncultured Ramlibacter sp. (assembly GCA_964620025.1). GTDB lineage: Bacteria > Pseudomonadota > Gammaproteobacteria > Burkholderiales > Burkholderiaceae_C > RAM1. The sequence continues at coordinate 13,587 of CAZUJD010000051.1, forward strand.
ACCGTAGTTGAGCAGGGCAATCACGGCGGCAAACTGCACCACGCCCAGCACAGCCATGGGCAGCAGGTCCGGCAGCAGTGCCCTGGCAGCGCCTTGCTGTCGGCGCTGTAGCAAGGCCCCCGCCGCAAAGGGCAGCAGACACGCAAGCCCGATGGCATAGCGCAACAGGGCCAGTGTGAGCGGTGGCACCTCGGCGACTGCCAGGCGCGAGGCCACGATGGCCGCGCCCACCTGCACGCCGGTGAGTGCCGCAGCAGCCAGCGCCAGGTTCACAGGATGAGTTCCCAGGTCTCCCCGACCAGGTCCTGGCCGTAGCCCTGATATGGCTCGCTGTGCTTGAGCACGAACCCGCGCCTGGCATAAATGCTGCGGGCCGCGCTCAGGTTGCTGTTGGTCCACAGCACCATCTTCTTGTAGCCCCTGGCACGGGCAAAAGCCAGGCACTCGTCGGTCAGCCTGGCACCCAGTCCCAGGCCACGGGCCGCCGGCGCGAGAATCAGCAATCGAAGCTGAGCGACGGTCTTGCTCTTGCGCACCACAAAGACCGAGCCCACCCGCTCTCCATCCAGCTCGGCCATCCAGCCGCGTTCCCAT
>CAZUJD010000052.1:0-14107 GCA_964620025.1 uncultured Ramlibacter sp.
CGTGATCCCGAGCACGCACCGCGAGTACGCCGAGAACACCTTCAACGTGCGCGGCGGCTGCGGCTTCTCCTTCGGCAACGGCTGCTCCGAAGGCACCAGCGAGGCCAGCCTATTTGGCAGCGGCATGAAACGCACCATCCCCATCAAGGCGGAGATCTGACATGTCCGGGTACCCCCAAACCAACCATGACCTGTCCATCACGCTGCGCGTGCTGGCCCACCTGCTGGAATACCCAGGCGCCGCCGTGCGGGAGCACCTGCCCGAAATGCGCGCGGCACTGCACGGCGCGCATGCCGTCAGCCGCCAGCGGCTGACCCAGCTGGACGCGCTGATCGAAAGTCTGCTGGCGCAAGGCGGCGTCGATGCCGAGGAAGACTACGTGCAGCTGTTTGACTGTGGACGGGCCACCTCGCTGCATCTGTTCGAGCACGTCCATGGCGACTCGCGCGACCGCGGCCCGGCCATGATCGACCTGGCCCGCACCTATGAGGCAGCGGGCCTGTACCTGGCCGAAGGCGAACTGCCGGATTACCTGCCGGTGGTGCTGCAGTACGCCTCCACCCAGCCGCCGCCCCAGGCCCGCGCCTTCCTGGCCGAGATGGCCCACATCCTCAACGCCATCCACAGCGCGCTGGACAAACGCGAAAGCCGCTACGCGGGCGTGCTGGCCGCGCTGATCGAGATCGCTGGCGACACCACGCACGCCACCCCGGTGGCGGCCGAAGCCCCGCTGGACGAAAGCTGGGAGGAGCCGCTGGCCTTTGACGGTTGCTCCACGCAAGGACAGGACATGCCCGGCCAGGCCCAGCCCATCCGCATTGTCCGCAAGAACCCGCACGCCCAAGGAGCCTCCACATGAGCACGCTGAACGGCTTTCTTTTCCAGGTCTATCCCTACGTCTGCCTGACCGTCTTCCTGCTGGGCAGCCTGATCCGCTTTGACCAGAACCAGTACGGCTGGAAAAGCGACTCATCCCAGATGCTGCGCTCCGGCCTGCTGCGCTGGGGCAGCAACCTGTTCCACATGGGCGTCCTGTTCCTGTTCTTTGGCCACCTTGTGGGGCTGTTCACGCCGCATGCGGTGTACGGCATCTTCATGACCGCGCAGACCAAGCAGATGCTGGCGGTAACGGCTGGGGGCATCGCGGGTGCGTTCTGCTTCGTCGGCCTGACCATGCTGCTGTACCGCCGCATCTTTGACCCGCGCATCCGCCTGACCAGCCACCCGACCGATATCGCGGTGCTGCTGGTGCTTTGGGTGCAGCTGGTCGTGGGCCTGATCACGCTGCCGTATTCGCTGCAGCACACGGACGGCAGCGTCATGCTGATCCTGGCCGACTGGGCGCAACGCATCGTCACGCTGCGTCCGGTGGACGCGACGGCGGTAGCCGCCCTGCCCTGGCCCTACCTGGTGCACATCGTGCTAGGCATGACCATCTTCCTGCTGTTCCCGTTCAGCCGGCTGGTGCATGTCTGGAGCGGTTTTGCCTCCATCTTCTATGTGCTGCGGCCTTACCAGGTGGCCCGTTCGCGCCGCCTGAACCTGCCGCTCGGCCACAACCTGCCACCCCAGGGCCGCCGCTGAGCGCCCCACCAGCCCGAGGACAACACCATGGAAAAGAACGGATGCGGATCAGGCCTCTGCGGCTGCGGGGGTGGCGGCAACGCGGTTGCGGTGCCGGCCGGGGCACAAGATGCCGTCAGGCCCACGGCCACCGTCAACGGCGTGGCGCTGCACCCCGGCGGCCAGGCACCCGACGACGCCACGCTGCGCCAGCGTGCCTGCGCCGAACTGTTGCGCCAGGCCGCGCAGGCAGCGGGACTGCTGGCCGCCAGTGATACAGCCCATCCCGATGGCACCCAGAGCGAAGCCGCCACGGCCGCCATTGAGGCCCTGCTGGACCAGGAAATCCGGGTGGACGCACCATCCGACGAAGCCTGCCGCCGCCATTACAACGCCCACACCGCAGCCTACAGCAGCGGTGAGCGGCTGCGCCCGCGGCACATCCTGTTTGCCGTGACCCCGGGGGTGGACGTCACCGCCCTTCGCCAGCGGGCCGAACGCGTGCTTCTGGACGTGCGCTGCCACGGCGCCGACAAGGCGGGCGCCGACGCCGCCTTTGCACAGGCCGCGGCGCAGTGGTCCAACTGCCCCAGCAGCGAGCAGGGCGGCGACCTGGGGTGGCTGACGCGCGAGGACTGCGCACCCGAATTCGCCCGTGAACTCTTTGGCCTGAAAGACATGGGCGTGCTGCCGCGCCTGGTGCACAGCCGCTTCGGCCTGCATGTGGTGGAAGTCACCGCGCGCGAGGCCGGCACGCCGCACCCTTGTGAGATCGTGCGTGACGCCGTGCGGCTGGGCCTGCAGCAGCAGACCTGGGCCACCGCGCTGCGCCAGTACCTGCGGGTGCTGGCCGGACAGGCCCATCTGGTGGCCGTGCCCCTGGAAGGCAGCGACACGCCGCTGGTGCAGTAGCGCCATGCCGGACGACCTGCTGCTGCGGCTGCGCCGTTTCCATGACCACACGTTTCCAGGGTCCGAGCAGCAGTTCCAGGACCTGGTGCGCGACGGCCAGCACCCCACCATCCTGTTCATCGGCTGTTCGGACTCGCGCCTGGTGCCTTACCTGCTCACAGGCACCGGGCCCGGGGAGCTTTTCATCGTGCGCAACGTGGGCGCGTTCGTGCCGCCATATGACGGCAGCGCGGGCTATCACGGCACCTCGGCCGCCATCGAATTTGCCGTGCTGAACCTCAAGGTGTCGCGCATCGTCGTGTGCGGCCACAGCCATTGCGGCGCCATCCGTGCCGCCTACGAGGGCGTGGGTGATGACGCGCCCAACCTCAAGGCCTGGCTGGGCCTGGCCCGTGAAGCGCTGCTGCCGGTACAGCCCGGGCCCGAGGCGCTGCGCCGCACCGAGCAACGCGCGGTGGTGCTGCAACTGGAGCGGCTCATGGACTACCCCATGGTGCGCCGCGCGGTGGATGCCGGCCAGATGACGCTGCACGGCTGGCACTACGTCATCGAAGACGGCGAAATCCATGTGTTTGACGTGCAGCAAGGCGCCTTCGTGCCGGCATCGGTATCACTGCACAGTGGCACCGGCCCCTACCAACCTTATGTGGAACACGATGGACAAATACTCACCGACTGAGGCGCCGCCAGGCCTTGACGGCCTGCCGCCCCAGGCCATCAGCCAGGACGTATTGCGCGAAAAGTACCTCAAGCCCGGCGAAAGCAGCGCCCAGGACATCTTCCAGCGGGTGGCCCGCGCGCTGGCGTCGGTGGAGCCACCGGACAGCCGCGACCGCCACGAGGCGCTGTTCCTGGCCAACCTGCGCGCCGGTGCGATCGGCGCGGGGCGCATCATGAGCGCCGCTGGCACCAGCATCCAGGCCACGCTGATCAACTGCTTTGTGCAGCCCGTGGGCGACTGCATCCAGGGCAGCGACGACGACGGCTACCCCGGCATCTATGAGGCGCTGCGCGAGGCCGCCGAAACCATGCGCCGCGGCGGTGGCGTGGGCTACGACTTCTCGCGCATCCGCCCGCGCGGCGCGCAGGTCAAGGCCACCGCCTCCATCGCGTCGGGGCCGTGCAGCTACATCAACGTGTTCGACCAGTCCTGCTCCACGGTGGAAAGCGCTGGCGCGCGGCGCGGCGCCCAGATGGGCGTGCTGCGCATCGACCACCCCGACGTGCTGGACTTCATCCGCGCCAAGCGCACGCCCGGGCGCTGGAACAACTTCAATGTCTCGGTCGGCGTACCCGACGCGTTCATGCGGGCCCTGGCCGCGGACGAACCGTGGGAGCTGGTGCACCGCGCCCGCCCCGGCGATGCGCTGCTGGCGCAGGGCGCCCACCAGCGGGCCGACGGGCTGTGGGTGTACAGCACGCTGGGCGCGCGTGCGCTGTGGGACACCGTCATGCAATCAGCCTACGACTGCGCCGAGCCCGGCATCCTGTTCCTGGATGCGATCAACCGCGACAACAACCTGGGCTATTGCGAGGCCATCGCCGCGACCAACCCCTGCGGCGAACAGCCGCTGCCGCCCTATGGGTGCTGCGACCTGGGGCCGGTCATCCTGACGCGCTTTGTGCGCCATCCGTTCGGCATGGGCGACGAAGCGGCCTTTGATTTCGACGCGTTCGCCCAGGCGGTCGCCACCCAGGTGCGCGCGCTGGACAACGTGCTGGACCTGACCTGGTGGCCGCTGCCGCAGCAGCAGGCCGAAGCCCAGGCCAAGCGGCGCATCGGCGTGGGCTTTACCGGCATGGGCAATGCGCTGGCCATGATGTGCCTGCGCTACGACGGCCCCGAAGGCCGCGCGATGGCGGCACGGATCGCGCAGCACATGCGCGACGCGGCGTACCGGGCATCGGTGGCACTGGCGCGCGAAAAGGGCGCCTTCCCGCAGTTTGACGCCAACGGTTACCTGGCCACCGGCACTTTTGCCAGCCGCCTGCCAACCGCGCTGCGGGACAGCATCCGCCAGCACGGCATCCGCAACAGCCACCTGCTGTCGATCGCCCCGACCGGCACGGTCAGCCTGGCGTTTGCCGACAACGCCTCCAATGGCATCGAGCCGCCGTTTTCCTGGACCTACCGGCGCAAGAAGCGCGAAGCCGGTGGCAGCACCACCGAATACACAGTCCAGGACCACGCCTGGCGGCTGTACCAGTCGCTGGGCGGCGATGTGGAGCAGTTGCCGGCGTACTTCGTGTCGGCGCTTGAGATGACCCCCGCCAACCACATTGCGATGATGCAGGCGGTGCAGCCGTTCGTGGACACGGCGATCTCCAAGACGGTCAATGTGCCGGCGGACTGCCCGTACGACGATTTCAAGGGCCTGTACCAGCTGGCCTGGCAGGCCGGGCTCAAGGGCCTGGCCACCTACCGGCCCAACACCATCCTGGGCTCGGTGCTGGACGCGGCGCCACAAGCCGCCCCGCAGGCCGATGCCGGCACCGCCCTGGACCCGATGCGCGCGGTCATCGCAAGCCGGCCGCGCGGCGCGCTGGCGGCCGTGGCTGAAAAAATCGAATACTGGACGCAGCAGGGCCGCCAGCACCTGTACATCGTCGTGTCGTTCCTGCCGCTGGCGGACGGGCGCGAACGGGCGATCGAGTTCTTCATGCCCGTGGGCCAAAGCGGCGAATCACAGCAGTGGATCACCTCCACCATGCGCATGCTGTCGCTGGCCGCGCGCGGCGGGTTCCTGGAACGCGCGCTTGGCGACATGCGCAAGGTCGCCTGGGACCGCGGGCCGGTGCGCCTGGGCACGCTGGCGCGCAGCGGCGGCGCGCAGGTGCCTCTGTGGCATGACTCGGAGGTGGCGGCCATCGCCTATGCCATCCAGAACATCATTGCCCGGCGCAACGCCGGTGCAGACCAGGCCATGGATAACCTGGCCACGCCAGAGCCGCCCGCGGGCGCCGCCAGCCCTGGCGTGCACCCTATGGCCGGCAGCAAATGCCCCGAATGCGGAGCGCACGCAATGATCCGCAAGGACGGTTGCGACTGGTGCACCCAATGCGGGCACACCGGCTCATGCGGATGAGCCGGTGGCAAGCCCCTCAGGAAAATACCAGCGGCTCGCCTTGCGGGTCCAGAGCCATGTACCCGGCCAGATCGCCCGCGCGCAGGCCTTCGACCATCCTGGCCAGCGCTGCATCGACGCGCGAGGCCGTGGGCGGCTGCCCATCCTGCCCCGCCAGGGTGGAGATGAAAACCACATGCCACGGCGGGCAGGCGGCGCGCGCCTCTTCCACCAGCGCCTGGAAGCTGCCAAGCTCGTGCGGCATCTTGTCCACGCAGGCCAGCGGCTCCAGCGCCCCGCCCTGCCCGGCCTCGAACCGCGCACGCTGCGCCGCCGTGGCGTCGTCGGGCAGCCGCGCTGCGGCAAATACAAAAAGAAGCTGCTGCGGCTGGGGCTGGGCCGCGGCCGCCTGCAGCAGTTGGTCGAAATGGGACAGAGTGCTCATGGCGACAGCATCGTTCAAATCCGTCCGCCTTGCTTGACACGCATCAAACGGACCCAGCCACGGCAGGCGCAACCTCCCTCCATCCGCGCAGCCCGCTGACGCACCAAGGAACCCGGCATGAAGCCCCTCATCACTATCCACGAACCCCGGCGCGCGCCTGCAGGCCCCCCCGGCTTTGCCCTGTGGCAACTGGGCTTCCGCCCGTTTTACCTGCTGGCCAGCGTGTTTGCCGCGCTGTCCATCGGGCTGTGGGCGTTGCAGTTCGCGGGCTGGCTGGGCCAGCCCTATCTGCTGGGGCCCCTGTGGCATGCCCATGAAATGCTGTTTGGCTTCACGCTGGCGGTGATCGTGGGCTTTCTGTTCACGGCCGGGCGCAACTGGTCCGGCCAGCCCACCCCCACGGGCGCGCCGCTGGCCGCGCTGGCGGCGCTGTGGGTGGCAGGGCGCGTGCTGGTGCTGACGCCCCATGGCTGGGCAGCGGCGCTGGTGAACGCTGCTTTCCCGCTGGCGGCGGCGATTGCGCTGGCCATTCCGTTCGCGCGCGCGGGCATCCGGCGCAACTACTTTTTCGTCGCGCTGCTGTTGCTGATGGCCGCTGCGGGGCTGGCCATCCACCTGGATCGGCTGGGTGTGCTGGCATTTCCCGGCTGGCTGGGCATCCAGCTGGCGCTGGATGGGGTGCTATTCATCATGGCAGTCATGGGCGGGCGGGTGATCCCGATGTTTACCAACAACGGCGTGCCCGGCGCCCAGGCCCAGCGCCACCCGCTGCTGGAAAAGGCGGCGCTGGGCCTGGTGCTGGCACTGCTGGCCGCTGACGCCGCGCAGTTGCAGGGCGGGTGGCTGGCGGGCCTGGCCTGCGCCTGTGCGCTGGCGCACCTGGCGCGCTGGGTGCTGTGGCAGCCCTGGAAGACCTTGCGCGCGCCGCTGGTGTGGGTGCTTCACGCCGCCTACCTGTGGATCGTGGTGCATCTGGGCCTGCGCTCGCTGGGCGCGCTGGCCTGGGTGGCGCCGTCCGTCGCCACGCATGCGCTGACCGTGGGCGCTGCGGGCGGGCTGATCATCGGCATGATGACGCGCACGGCGCGAGGCCATACAGGCAGGCCGCTACGGGCCAGCCGGCCCGACGTGGCCTGCTACCTGCTCGTGGGCGCAGCCGCCCTGGTGCGCGTGCTGCTGCCCTGGGCCGTACCGGCGTGGACGATGCCCGCCGTGCTGACATCGGCGGCCCTGTGGTCCGGCGGCTTTGCCCTGTATGCCGTGAGCTACTGGCCCGTGCTCACCCGCGCCCGCCTGGATGGCCTGCCCGGCTGAGCTTTCCATCGCGCGGGCGGTGACACAATCGGCCGCATGCAACCCGAAGGCCCGGATCTTTTTGGTGACGCGGGCCCGCCAGAACCCCTACCCGCAAAAAAGGCCGCCCGCGCGCCACAAGGCATCAGGCCCGCGGTGGTGGACGCGAGCATCCGTCAGCTGGCCAGCGGCGTGCCACGGCGCATCCGCCTGGGCACGTCGTCCTGGAGCTTTCCGGGCTGGAACGGCCTGGTCTGGGACGGCGGCTATTCCGACGCAGCGCTGGCCAAAAGCGGGCTGGCGGCCTACGCGCAGCACCCCGCGTTGCGCACGGTCAGCCTGGACCGCACGTTCTACCGCCCGCTGTCGGCCAGCCAGTACGCGGCCTATGCCGCCCAGGTGCCCGATGACTTCCGCTTTGTCGTCAAGGCGCCCAGCCTGATCACCGACGCCGTGGTGCGCAGCGAAACCGGGCGCCAGATGCGACCCAACCCGGCATTCCTGGACCCCGCGCTGGCCGTGTCCGAATTTGTGCAGCCTGCACTGGACGGCCTGGGTAAACATATCGGCGCGCTAGTGTTCCAGCTGAGCCCCCTGCCCGCGCCCTGGCTTCAAAAGTTACCCGATCTGCTGGATCGTCTGGCCGCGCTCCTGGCTGCACTGCCGTCCCTGCACCCCGTCGCGCCGGACGGTGTCGTGGCGGTGGAGGTTCGCAACGCGGAACTGCTGACGCCTGAATTCGCGGCGATGCTGCGCGCTGCCGGCGCCACTTACTGTGTGGGCTTGCACCCGCGGCTGCCGCCGGTGGCCGACCAGTTGCCCCTGCTGCGCGCGCTGTGGCCCGGCCCACTGGTATGCCGCTGGAACCTGCACAGCCGCCATGGCGCGCAAGGGTACGAAGAAGCCAAGGGCCTGTATGAACCCTTCGACAAGCTGGTGGACCCGGACCCGGTAGCGCGCGGCGTGCTGGCCAAAGTCATGGCCGCCACGGCGGCTGCGGGGCACAACGTCTATGTCACGGTCAACAACAAGGCCGAGGGCTCGGCGCCGCTGTCCGTGCTGGCCCTGGCCGGCGCGGTCAGCGGCTCAGCGCCCGGCGCCGCCGGCCCGGTGGGCCAGCTCGACCGCGCTGCCTGAGAGGTTGAAGTTCACCGTGGGCACGGTGAAGTCGCTGAACGGCGCGCCAAGCGCGATTTCACCCTTGCCGTGCAGCACGCATTCGTCGCGGCGCAGCGCCAGCTCCGTATCGCTGCCGGCAAAACGCACCCAGGTGCCGTAGCTGCTCAGGTCGGTGAGCACAAAGGCGCCGTTGCGCCATTCGATCTTGGCGTGCAGCCGCGATACGCGCTGGTCATTGACCACGAATTCGGCCTCCACCACCCGGCCCAGGTGGATCGGCAGTTCAGCCGACTTGAACGTGGCATTCACGTCCAGCCAGGACAGCTCGATCTGGCCCAGTACCGTGTCCGGGCGCTGGGATTTGAGCAGGTCCAGCGAGCCGGGCGCGGTCAGCAGCTCGGACACTACCTCCTCGTGCCATTCGATGCGGTAAACCACGCGCTTTTCAGCTTTGCCACGGATGCTGATCGGCCCCAGGCTGCGAAAACGCACACCGTCAGGCGGGTGGGCAATGCGGTCCACCACGGTGTCCGTCGCCCAGATCTGGTCGGCGCCGGAAAGGTCCGACAGGCGCGACGCCACGTTCACGGCGTCGCCGTAGCAGTCGCCGTCCACTTCGACGATTTCGCCGCAAGCCACGCCCACCTGCAGCCGCATGCGCAGCTTGGGTGGCCAGTTGAGGATGCGCTTGAGGTGGTTGCGCTGCAGTTCCACCACGGCATTGACAGCGTCGCCCTCGCGCGGAAACACGGCCAGCACACCGTCGCCCAGCGTCTTGACCACCCGCCCGCTGTGGGATTCACAGACCTGGCTGATCCACTGCGTCAGCCGGGTAATGGCCTGCGTGGCCTTGGCGTTGCCCAAGGCCTCGAAGACGCCGGTGCTTCCCGTCAGGTCCGCAAATACAACCGTGCTGTTGACAGCCATGCCCCGCCGTTGTGGAGTTGTTCTGCGGCAAGTTTAGAGCATGTGGCCCGCCCCTCAAACGCACCACGGCGGCGATCAGAAAATAGAATTAACTTCACGACTCGTTACCAAGTCATTGATTTACCGCGTTGTTTTCCGTTAACTACGTCACAGCTTTGACTTGCGCTCGGGGCATGCTCGGCATAACTTGTCAGACCCCATAGCAAATTTGTTCTCGTACGACAAAAAAGAGCCCATGCGTTGGATCAAACCCAATCTTCGAAGCAGTATTTATGGATTGCTGGGTGCGTCGTCCCAGCCATCTGAATCGATGCTGGAGAACGGCACGGAAGACATCCGCCAGGCCATGCTGGACATGCTGGGGGCCGCCGGCGCCCAGCAATTCCCGCAGGTCACGCGCCGTGTGCGCTATGCCAACGATGTGCAGGCACTGTGGTACCTGCGCGGCGACCTGATGGCCGCACTGTCCGACATGCAGGGGGAGATGCTGGCGCGCGAACAGATCCTGAAGCTGACCGCGATGTTCAAGGGCCTGCTGCCCGCTGGTCTCACGTCCCGGCCCAGCCCGCTGATCGGCTGACGCCGCGCGGCCCGGGCCCCGGTACGCTCAGTGCGTGTGACCCCACAGCACAAATGCGTCCCGGCCTTCCACCGCCAGATCAACGCGCGCCCCCACCGGCAGCACCACCTTGGTGGGCACGTGGCCAAATGGCAAGTTCTGCAGCACCGGCGCCTTGACCTGGGTTCGCAGCCAGTCCACCACCGTCTGCAGCTTGAAGCCCTTGTCGTGCGGTACCAGCTTGTAGTTGGTGAACTGCCCCAGGACGATGGCCTTTTGCTGCGCCAGCACGCCCGCATGCAGCAGTTGCGTCAGCATGCGCTCCACCCGGTAGGGGTGCTCATGCACTTCTTCCAGGAACAGCACGCCGCCCTTGATGGCTGGCAGCCAGGGTGTACCCGCCAGGCTGGACAGCACGGCCAGGTTGCCGCCCCAGAGAACGGCATCCTTCACGGACCACACGCCGTCCTTGCGCGCGGGAAGCGGCGGTGTGTTGCGCGGCAGTTGCCAGCCGGTTCCCTCGCCCTGCCCGCCAATCAGGTCGTCAAAGCAGGCTTCCATGATGTCGTCGGGCGTGCCAGCCACGCCAAAATCTTCCCCGACAGCCGGGCCGGCCCAGGTGACGGCGCCGGTTTTGGCCAGCACCGCGCACTGGAACGCCGTGAAGTCGCTCAAGCCCACGAACCGGGTACCCCCTTGCACAGCCTTGGCCACGCGCTTGTAGTCGATCGCCGGCAGGATCCGCGTGAGGCCATAGCCGCCGCGCGAGATCAGGGCCACGTCAGCGCCGCTGGCCGCAGCCCGCTGGATGGCCGCCAGGCGGGTGGCGTCGTCGCCGGCAAAGCGCATATGGCTCTTGAGCGCCGCCTCGTCGATTTCCACCTCATGGCCCAGGGAGCGCAGGCGGGCCACGCCGCGCTTGAATGCCGCCTTGTCGCGCACGGCGCTGGACGGCGAGAAGATATAGATGTGTTTTTTCACGGCCTGAAGTATCCCACCGCGGCCTGCGCCACGGCTTCGCCGTGTTCCTGCACGAAGTGGCCTGCCTCTGCCAGCACCATGGGTGGCGGGCAGTTGCGGATCAGCCGCTGCAGCTCCTGCATGACGGGCGGGCCCAGCACGGGATCCTGTGCGCCCACGGCCATCAAGGCCTGGCCGCTCCAGTGATCGCGCCAGAAATCGCGCGCCTGGCGCGACACGGCGGCCCCATCGGCGTCCAGGGCCTGCGGCACCATGGGCGCAAACGCGCGCAGCGCGGCGCGGTGCCCCTTGTCCGGAAACGGTGCGTTGTACGCCGCGCATTCGGCGGCGCTCATCCGCGGGTTGCCCCGCGCAAACAGCCGCGCCACGTCAAATTCGGGGTTCTTTGCGCACATGTCGCGCCAGGCCAGAAAGCCTGGGCTCAGCGGCGCATCGCCTGTTGCCAGCATCGTGTTCATGACCAGCAGGCCGCGGTAACGCTGCGGCGCGGCCATGGGCAGCGTCAGGCCCAGCAGCCCGCCCCAGTCCTGCACCACCAGCACCACATTGCGCAGGTCCAGCCGTTCAACCAGTTCCAGCAGCACCTGGCGATGCCAGCTGAAACTGTGGGCGGCGTCTTTCTTTGGCTTGTCGCTCTTGCCAAACCCGGGCAGGTCTGGCGCCACCACGCGGCCACCACCGGCCAGCAACACCGGGATCATCTTGCGGTACAGATAGCTCCAGGCGGGGTTGCCGTGCAGGCACAGCCAGGTAAGTGGCGCATCCGTGGGGCCCTCGTCCAGGTAGTGCAGGCGCAACCCGCCCAGGGCCGGCAGGTCGTGCAGGTAATGTGGCGCCCACGGGTAGCCAGGCAAACCGTCAAAGCGCGCATCGGGTGTGCGCAGCGCATCGTCGCGCAGGGGCGATGCCATGCTGCGCGCGGCGTCGCGCCGCCCCTGGAAGAAAGCACTCAGCAGCGCGCCACATGCTTCGCCCAGCACCCCGCCCGTGACCGTGGTCTGGTGGTTGATGCGGCGCTCGCCCAGCACATCCAGCACCGATCCGGCCGCGCCGGTCTTGGCATCGGGCGCGCCAAAAACCACCCGCGCCAGCCTCGCATGCAGCATGGCGCCGCTGCACATCGCGCAAGGCTCCAGCGTGACATACAGCGTGCAACCGTCCAGGCGGTAATTGCCCAAGTGCCCGGCCGCCGCGCGCAGGGCCGCGATTTCCGCGTGAGCCGTCGGATCGTGGGTGCCCACCGGCGCGTTGCGGCCAGTGGCAATGACCTGGCCGTCGCGCACCACCACGGCGCCCACCGGCACCTCGCCTGCGGCGCCGGCCTCGCGCGCCTGCGCCAGGGCCAGGGCCATGAAGTGGCTGTCTTGCGTTTCGTCCATCAGCGGCTCAACCGCCCAGGCCCAACGTGGCCATCCAGCCGGCCCGCGCGCGCTGGTTGTCATTGCCGCCCTCATAATCGGCTTTCAGCGCCGCGTGTGATTCGGGCCGGTGCTGGTTGATCTTGACCTTGCACTGCAGTTCGGTCACGCGCAACTCGAAACCCATGATGCCGGGCAGCATCCTGTTGGCGAACTCCTCGCCCAGTGCGCGCCACTGGTCGGCATAGGGGGGTTCATGGTCGCCGATCAGCTTCTTGAGCAACTGGTCCTTGGCCGGGCCGTCTTCGACCAGCGTGGCCTGCACCGTGCAGTGCACCGCCAGGTAGTTCCAGCTGGGCACACGGGCCAGGTCGGGGTACACCTTGGGCGAGAGGTAGGCGTGGGGCCCGACGAAGGTGACCACGGCGGTGGGCCGGGCCTGCAGGTAGCGCCAGTGCGGATTGGGTTTGGCGCAGTGGCCCAGCAACACCAGACCGCCCTGCCCGCCTTGCTCATCCCCGCGGTCCTCCAGGTGCAGCGGCAGGTGCGTCACAAAGGGCAAGCCCGCGTCGTCCACCGAGATGAGGCTGGCAAACGGGTGCTCGCGCATCAGGCGCACGGCCACGGCGCGGTCGGCCGATTTGAATTGGGGTGGCTGGTACATGCGCGCCATTGTGCCGCGCCAGCCCCGCGCGCGCTGATCAGTCCTTCAATGCAGCCAGCGCCGTCGCCCACAGCTCGGTCGCCGGGTTGGCTGATTTCATCTCGCCCAGGAACGCCAGGCCAAATGCCAGGTCCAGCGACAGGTCCATATGGATACCGGGCATGTCCAGCTTGACGTGCGGATAGGTGAATGCTGCGAGGCTGTTCTCGATCTCCAGCTGGGAGACGCCCGGCACCAGCGCGCAGAAGTCGCGCTCGCCCAGGCTGCCCAGGGCGCCCTGGGCCGGCAGGCGCCGGCGCAGCACCTGCGCCAGCAGCTGGCGGACGATGCCGGCCTGCGCCTTGTCGCCATCACCGGTCAGCGCGGCGTAGTTGCGCACCCGCACGTAGCAAAGCGCGGCCGTCGTGCCCTCGTGGGCGCAGTCTGCCACCGTCATGCTCACCAGCTCGCGAAAGCTGCGGGCATTCAGGCAGCCCGTGGCCGGGTCCACGCTGGCGCGGCGCTCGGCCTGGCCCAATGCGCTCATCAGCTGCCGTTGCGTTGTACCCATGGCGTCCAGGCGCAGCTCGGCCTCAGCCATGGCGGCCAGGTCTTCCATGCCCAGGATGTCCTGCTGGGTGAAGCTGCGCACCTGGTTGTCCAGCGCGCACAGCGTGCCCACCCGCACACCGGGCGCGATACTCAACGGAATGCCCAGGTAGGAACGGATATAGGGCGAGCCGGTGACCAGCGGGTTGTCCCAAAAGCGCGGGTCGTTGGTGGCGTCAGGCACGGCCAGCACCTTGCCCGACGCCACGGCATGGCCGCAAAACGAGATGTTGCGCGGCGTTTCCACCTCGGCCAGACCCTGGGCTGAGCGGAACCACTGGGCGTCACGCTCCACGATGGAGATCAGCGCAATGGGCACATCCAGCAGGCGGCGCACGGTGCGCGTGATGCGGTCAAACCGCTCTTCACGCGGCACAAACGCGCACATGGCCCGGTCCATCGCGGCCAGGCGTTCTGCTTCGTTTTCAGGAACGGGCGGAGCAATCATGGTTGTAGGGACTGTACAGGTTCAGCTTGTACGCACCGTGGCCACCCGCGGATTCATTCCCACTCGATGGTGGCCGGGGGCTTGCTCGATACGTCGTAGGTCACGCGGTTGATGCCACGTACCTCGTTGATGATGCGGCTGGACACTTTCTTGAGCAATGCGTACGGCAGCTCGGCCCAGTCGG